>CAZXQK010000115.1:0-4763 GCA_964642785.1 uncultured Faecalimonas sp. | reverse complement strand
CATGAAATCAATCTGTCCGGCAGAAGCCCATGCCATCAGTGCCTGACTGCTCTGGTAATTAGAAGAACTGTCGGTTGCTGAATAATACAGACTACTGTTCAGGCTCACTTCTTCGTCATCGGGATCGATATCGTGCTGTTGATAAAATTCGTTCAGTATATCGTCCGTGCCGATGGAAGATTCAGAAGGATATACATTCAAAAGGACACCATTTAACAGAATGTCCGGTGCGGTCACAGCCTGTACGATAAAACAGATGACGGCAACGATTACCACAATCGGAATGATGATGTGCCATTTGTAGTATTCCCAAATATATGCTGCTTTTTGCTTAAATGTGCCATGTTTTAAAACGGCATCACGTTCTTCTTGAAATTCACTCATTAACGCCATGTATAACACCTCTTTCGTTTCTATGTTGGAAGTATAGCATGGCTTGGAGGTGAAAACAAGGAAAGCGAAACGAATTTCATACTTTTTTTATGAAACGAATTTCTACATTGAAATTATCGTGGGAAAACGATATACTATATTTTAGAGAGAATGAGATAAAGGAATGAAGTTCATGAAAGAAAAACAGAAGAGAATCACACACTGGCACATTGTGAATATGGGACTGATGCTATACGATATCATGGCAGTGAACATTGCCTTCTTTTTGGCACTGTTTCTCAGGTTTGATTGCCGTATTTCGATAATACCGGAAGTGTATCTGGAAGCGTTTTTAAAATTTGCACCTATTTATACAGTGGTCTGCATCCTTATATTCTGGCGGGCAAAATTATATAAAAGCATTTGGAGATTCGCAAGCTATACGGAACTGCTGCACGTAAGTATGGTTACGGTGGTGACGGGAATCTTCCATTTAATAGGGATTACCGTGTTCTGTCAGAGAATGCCGGTTTCATATTATATCTTTGGAATCGTGATGCAGTTTTTTGCAGTACTTGGAATCCGGTTCTCGTACCGATTTGTTTTGAAATTGCGCAGTCTGCAGGAGAGAAGACTGAATGAAGCAACTGCGACCAATGTCATGGTCATTGGTGCAGGACAGGCAGGAGAGGTCATTGTGCGGGAATTGCATCTTAATACAGAGCTGACCGTTAACGTATGCTGTATCATTGATGATAATCCGAATAAATGGAATCGTTATATTGACGGTGTTCCGGTAGTCGGAAATCGGGATGACATTATGACAGCAGTGAGAAATTATCACATTGACCAAATACTGTTTGCAATTCCAAGTGCGAGTGTGGAAAATAAGCGGGAAATCCTTAACATCTGTAAGGAAGCCGGCTGCGAGTTGAAAACACTTCCGGGAATTTACCAGCTGGTAAACGGTGAAGTGTCCATGAACAAGATGAAAAATGTGACGTTGGAAGACTTGCTCGGACGACCGCCGATAGAAGCAGATATGGAACAGGTATATCAGTTCATTACCGGAAAAAAAGTGTTGATTACCGGTGCGGGAGGAAGCATTGGTGGAGAGACTGCCATGCAGGTGGCGGCACACGAACCAAAACAGCTTATCCTTTTCGATATGTATGAAAATAATATCTATGACATTGAACAGGAATTGAAGGCAAAACACCCGCAACTGGAACTTGTGGTATTGATTGGTTCCGTACGTGACAGCAGAAGGATCACACAAGTATTTGAAACATACAGACCGGATGTAGTGTATCATGCGGCGGCACATAAACACGTTCCGCTTATGGAAACCAGTCCGAATGAGGCGATTAAGAATAATGCCATTGGTACATATAAAACTGCGTATGCTGCAATGATGAACGGTTGTCAGAGATTTGTACTTATTTCTACAGATAAGGCAGTGAATCCGACCAATATCATGGGAGCCAGTAAACGTCTTTGTGAAATGATTATCCAAACCTTTGACCGCATGATAAAAGAAGGCAGAGAACAGGAACTTCCGAAACTCTTTGCACATGCAGAAGATGAAGATGGCATGATGGAACCAAAGACAACCGAATTTCGCCCTAAAACAGAGTACGTAGCGGTGCGTTTTGGAAATGTACTGGGAAGCAATGGGTCGGTGATACCACTGTTTAAAAAACAGATTGAAAAAGGTGGACCGGTTACGGTCACTCACCCGGATATTATCCGATATTTTATGACAATTCCGGAAGCGGTCAGTCTGGTGCTGCTGGCGGGAACTTATGCAGAAGGCGGAGAAATCTTTGTATTGGACATGGGGTCTCCGGTTAAAATCGATACCCTTGCAAGAAATCTGATCAAACTGTCGGGATTCAGACCGGACATCGATATAAAGATTGCATATTCAGGACTTCGGCCGGGAGAAAAACTTTATGAAGAAAAATTGATGGCAGAGGAAGGATTGAAAAATACACCAAACCGTCTCATTCATATCGGTTGTCCGATTCCGTTTGACATGGAACGATTTATTGGTCAGTTAAAGGATTTGATGGCAGCTTCCTATGAAAACAGTGAAGATATCCGTCGATTAGTAGGAGAAATTGTCCCAACGTATCACCCGGCAGGCGAGCGTGGAAGTGTAGTAAAGGATAAGGCATATGAAGAACAAATACGCCGGATGGAGGCGTAGACAGGTCCGACCAGCCTTCATGATATTTTGGATTTTACGGATGTGCCGGAGGAACTTCGGAAGTTGATACCGAATTATAAGATTCATGTCATCAGCGTGAAAGATATCAAAGATACGAGTATCTTTCAGACGGATTTACGCTACGTATTGGAATTTTTAAAATATGCAAAGGATAAGAAAAAGTTGAAGGCGTTGGTGGAAAACACGCCGTATTATCAAAATATGGATGAAGATGCGTATGATGTAATAGCGAATTATGCAAATGTGAAGAAGTTAGTGGAAAAGAAAGATGAATACAAAGATGTGCAGGGAGGAATGGATATGTGTACGGCAATTAAAGAAATGATGGAAGACAGCAGGCGAGAGGGAATTGCAGCAGGAATTTTGGAAGAAAAGGAAAGGACAGAACGTGAACGCAGACGTGCGGAGGAAGCGAAAAAACGTGCAGAAGAGGAAAAAACACGTGCGGAGTATCTTGAAAGAGAAAATGAGAACCTGCGAAAGGAATTGGAACGATTGAAAAATAAGTAACGAGTGTCATGCTACCAACCGAGAGGAAGGTAGCAATTTTATAGTTTTTAACGATATTTTTAACGACATTTATCGACCGATTATTGAAAAAAAAGAATATGTGAGGTATACTAATTAATTAAAGAACAGAAATTAATCTGCTTAAAGTTGTGATAAGGGGGATTTAATTTCGAAAGTATAATAACTCTGTTATCCTAACTTTCGAGATGTTAGAAGAATAAATAATGAAATTGTATGAAAGAAAGTGTTGAAGATAAGGAGTCCAGAATGAAAAAATATATGCCCGATAAAAAAAATGCTAGCTCTTTTTATAGAGATTATGTTAAAAGATGGTTGGATTTGATGATTGCGGTACCTGGATTCTTGGTTGCTGTAGTTCCGATGATCATAATAGGAATTGCTATCAAGATAGATAGCCAAGGCCCAGTACTGTTTAAACAAACAAGGATAGGAAAAGATGGAAAAGAATTTTTGTTGTTGAAATTCAGATCTATGTGTGTAGATGCTGAGAACCAAGGTTCTGGTGTTTACAGTGGAAAAGGAGATACGAGAGTTACAAGAGTGGGGAAATTTATTCGCGCAACTTCATTAGATGAATTGCCACAACTGATAAATGTAATAAAAGGAGATAGCGGTATAATAGGGACAACCAAGAAAAACCTTGATTTTACAAGGCTTTCGCTGGCTTAGTCGAATCTCGTTATGATGTTTTTCTGTTGTTCAGTTTGGGTAAGCTGCGAAATCTGGTATAAGTGAATGGTTTCTTGGATGCTTGTTTTGACCCAAACTATAAGCGGAAAAAATATGATAAGGAGGTTAGACCTAGCCTGCGGATGCTCTTTAACAGAACATTCACAGGCTAGTTGTCGTGTTAGAAACTTACCTGTTACAAGGAGAAAAATATTTATAGAGGAGTGTTGAGAATAATGGGAAAGAAATTACTGATTGTTGCTTCAAAAAGATATGGAGATTATGTGAAAGAGATTGCAGAGTCAATGGGCTGTTTTGAAGAAATCTCTTTTGTAGATAACGATAGAGAAGGTGCTATTGGAAAATTAGAAGAAGTAGATACCTTTTATCATGAATATAGATATGCAATAGCTGCATGTGATAATGGAGAAGAAAGACTTAAATGGAATAAAAAATTGGAAATGATTTATAACATACCGGTGTTATTCCATAAAGATTCTACTATTTCCCCATCTGCTGAATTACAGCCAGGTTGTATTGTTGAGCCAAGAGCAGTTATTGGTTGTGGAAGTACAATTTGTCAGGCAACGGTTGTTGGTGCCAACAGTGTTGTAGAGCCATATTGCCTTGTTGGAGATGGCTGTACATTGAAGTCTGGAACAATTGTAAAAAGCACCAGTGCATTGAATATAGGAACTGAAACAGAACAGGGAACAGTTTTATTTACACCACTGGATAAACAGTAAAGAAGATAAATGAAAATAAATATATGAAAGGATGAAACCTCCCCGATTTTCGTGGGGGTACACGATGAATAGAACGAATGAAAAAAAACAGGGAATTAAAACGTACACAACAGAATAGCACGCCAAACATACGTTGGACGCTTGTCGGGTATGATTTGATTGTATATGCATTAGTAGCAGTTATACTCCTGGTGTTATATGGGGGAATGGAT
>CAZXQK010000114.1:0-4776 GCA_964642785.1 uncultured Faecalimonas sp. | reverse complement strand
ATATGCTGAAATTAATGGCGTGACCTACCGTTTCGCAGACGTATCTGTAGAACTTACGGTTGCGAAAGACTTGATTCATGCTCAGGCAAATCCGGAAGGTGCATATCTTGACAGTCTGAAAGTCGTAGGAGCAGAAGATTTCACTTTTGCGAAGGATACGACAGAATATAATGTTTCATTATACTCTTATCAGAGATATGTACAGGTATGTGCAGAAGCACAGGAGGGTCTGACAATCAAAGTAGATGGCAAAGAGGTTGCTTCCGGAGAAAATTCTGAATTGATAACCGTAGATTCTACAAAGAAAGTGACGGTTGAAGTGTCAGGAACGGTAAATGGAAGTGAAAAGACGAAGAAATATACGTTGAATTTAACCAGACCGGCGTACCCGGATATCATCATTACAGAGGTGATGACGGATGCGAACTATCGTGATGATGTTAGTGGTGACGAATATGAATTGATTGAACTTTACAATACAACAGACCGCACATTGAATTTAAAAGACTATTCAATCGGTGATAAGGTAGACTACATTTATACCGGAATAAAGAGTGTGGCTGAATATCCGAACTATTATTTTACAGGAAATAATACAGGATTTGGTTCCAGATCAGACAGTGCCAGAAAGTACACCGGAATTAACCGGATTACAAAGTATTCCAGTTATTGGAATGGAAATGTAACAGAACCGGATGAAATTGCATTTCCGGCAAATTCAACCATGGTTGTGTGGGTGAAGTGGAATGGAGAATCCTTAACGAAGTCTTCTTTGATCAGTGATTTGAAGTCAGCAACAGACTATGTGTTGAAGGTGAATGGAAAAGCAGTTGTACCGGATGAAAGTCAGATTGTAATCGCTGAAATTCCAAGTACGGCAGGCGATTTGGATGAGAAGGGTGCATCAAATGGCGGAAAAGCATCTACAACAAAATCAGAAGATGTAAGTAAGAATTTCTATTTGAATGCAACGACAGCAGAAGCGGGACAGACAGGAAAGACTTCGCATACCAGAAGATGGATGTTCGTATTAAAGAATACGGCAGTCAGAGCAGAGAACGGTGCTATTACGGAAGCCGGAAATGATATTATTTCAGCAGCAAAATTCTTTAGGATCGAGACAACGAACAAGTTGTCCAGTGTATTCTCTTACAATGCGGACAGAGGAATGTCGCTTGTGAAAGATGAGCAGACGTGGGATACCAATTATACGACCGGACATACTTCGGATCAACAGGGATATGCGAACCTGACAAGTTTTGGTGCCATCGAATATTGGCAGAAGCCGTATGACCTTTCAGACAGTACAAAACCGACTGTTACCGATAAGACACAGACAACTGTACTGGCAGGAAAGACAGGGCGTATTGAACTGAACATGAGTGATGATACGGATTTACGTTATCTTGAACTTCATGTGAAGAAGGCGGGAGACAGTGAATGGACAGTTATTAAAGAAGACTACGTATTGCAGGCGGGAATGGAAAATAAAGGAGTTTCTGCGGATATTACAAGTAAAACATTCTCTTACAGCCTTGGAGAACTTTCCGGAGATGTGCAGTATTATGGATATGTTTTAGACGGCAATCAGAATAAGACTGCCATCGGTACAGAGAATGAGCCATGTACAATTCACTATTCCGAAGGTGGAACTGTTGATGTAGAAATGTCTATTCAGAGAACAGATGGCGAAGCGGCAGCGACTACGGTAGAAGCAGAAGTAGAGATTATTGTAGAGCAGGGCAACTCCATCATGGAATTGGAAAACTCTTATGATGTAATGAGTGGTGTCACAAAAGTTGGAACAATCAATGCTATTCAAGGTAAACTGACAGGTACTGTTACCATGAAAAATGGGGAACATGTCTATGTGAAAGGTTTGCCGGAAGGTGCTAAGTATACGGTGAATGTGAAAGTTCCGGAAGGATATGAACCTGCAAATGGTACACAGGCAACTGATACAGGATATGCAAAATTAGACCAGACATTAAATGTAAACCTTGCGTTAAAGGAAAAGGCTCAGCCGAGCGGAACATTGAATGTACAGATGTCTGTTGCAGACAGAAAAGGCGATTCCACAGATGCTGTGAAGGGTACTGTTACGATTGAAGTGACAGGTGGTAACTTTGCTTCTTCTTATGCGGTGATGTGTGGAAGCCGTCAGGTTGGAACTCTGACTCTTGCAAACGGCAAGCTGACCGGCACATTCCAGATGGAAGATGGTGAGATGTTTACGGTTCAAGGATTACCGGATAACTGCAGTTATAAAGTTTCCTTATCTGTAAATCATCAGAAGTATGAGATTGTGGGAGATGTAGATACAACAGGTACTTATAAGTCTGATGGTGCGACGATGGTATATTTGAGATTGTCTGAGAAACAGATACCGACAGGTCATGCAGAAATTATCATGAATATCACTGATTTAAAGAGTGAAGAAGTAAATGATGTATCTGCGAATGTTGCGATTGAAGTTACCAGGGAATATGGTGCAGATTATTTTGACAACGTTTACGCTGTGATGAACGGTGATAAAAAAGTCGGAGAACTTGTATTAAAAGATGGAAAACTGACAGGAACCGTTACGATGAAAAATGGAGAAACATTCATGATAGCAGGACTTCCACAGGATGCAGTTTTAACTGCAACGGTCACAATTCCGCATGGATATGTGATGCAAGGCTCTGTATCAGCTGTTTATACAGTAACCATCGGCGAGGACAGTGTTGCACAGGCAACTTTCCAATTACAGGAAAAAGAACCTGCATTTAAAGATTTGAAAATTGTTGTGGATATTAAAGAAGCAGATGGAACGGCATCGGAAAAGAATATCAAAGGGCAATTGGCTGTTACAATTGAAAAAGCGGATGCATTGTCTGAGTTCACCAAAGCAGTTGCAGTTTATTGTGGTGATAAAAAAGTCGGTGTGTTATCTTACAGAGATGGCAAACTGAGTGGAACGCTTGTAGTAGAAAATGGTGATGAACTGACCATTAAGGAATTACCGGAATATGTAAAATATACGGCTGTACTTACAGTACCGGAAACAGATCAGAATACGACGACGACCGGAACAGTCAGTGACAGTGTAGATGTTACAACAGTACAGGTAAATGCAGTAAGAACTGCTGTGAAAGCAACGGAAGATGGAACGGTATCTGACGGTTCCACAGGCAACGATGGTAATGGAACGGGTGACGACGGACAGAAGAATACGAATGGTACCGGTACTTCAAACGGTACTCAGACAGTGACTTCTAAGAATACCGGAGACACAGCACAGTTGGTTCTTTGGGCTGTACTTATGGTAGCAGCACTTGGAGTTTTCGTTGTCTATATTATCCGAAAGAAAAATAATCAGGAGGCCTGATAAAGTTGAAACAAAAATTAATTGTTTTATCTGCTGACGCACTTGTATATGAAGATGTAGAGCAGATGAGAAATATGCCAAATTACAAGAAATATCTAGAAGGCGGAAGTCGTGTAAAAAAAGTGCGGTCTATCTATCCGACCATTACCTACCCTTGTCACACAACCATGTGTACCGGGGTATGGCCGGAGAAACATGGCATTGTCGGGAATCTGGAACTGATTCCCGGCGGTGACTATATTCCATGGAAATGGTTTCACAGTGCGGTGAAGTGGGACGAAGACATTTTTAAGGCGGCGAAACGGGCTGGTCTGACCACTGCGGCGTTATTCTGGCCGGTGACTGCCGGACATCCGGATGTGGATTATCTGATTCCGGAGTATTGGCCGCAACCGGATGATACTGATATCAGAGAAGTCTTTCGACGGGCAGGTTGTTCCGAAGAAATGGTAGACTTGGTGGAAGAACAATTAAATGGGTGCGTGATTCGAACGCACCCGGATACCGATGATTTCCTCATGCGGTGTGCAAGGGAGATTATTGTGAAGCATCAGCCGGATCTGCTGATGATACACCCGGGAAATGTAGACGGATATCGTCATAAAAACGGCGTGTTTAATGACCGGGTGTTTGAAGGCGTGAAAGAAACGGACCGATTCATCGGGGAACTGATGGCGGCAGTGGAAGAAGCGGGACTTTCGGATTGTACGAACTTCGTTTTAACAAGCGACCATGGACAGATCGATATCAAACGTGTCATGAAGCCGAATGTGCTTTTGCAGGAGGCAGGATTGATCACGCTGAATGAAGAAGGAAAGATTGCTGACTGGAAAGCAGTTTCCCAGTCCGGCGGAACCTGTGCAATGGTATATTTGAAAAATCCGAACGATAAGGAAGTCTATGATAAAACGTATCAGGTGTTGAAAGCGGCGGCGGAAGAAGGTATTTACGGATTCCAAAGTGTATTTACAGAGCAGGAGACGAGGGAGAAATATCATTTGGGAGGAGATTTTTCGTTTGTCTTAGAAACAGATGGATTCACATCCTTCCGGGATTCCGCAACAAGACCGATTGTTACGACCTATCAGTTCGATGATTATCGTTACGGCAGGGCTACTCATGGGCATCTTCCAGAGCGGGGACCACAGCCGATATTTTCGGCAAAAGGTCCTGCATTTCAGGAAAATGTAACAATAGAAGCAGCAAATCTGGTGGATGAAGCACCGACGTTTGCCAAGTTACTTGGCATTGAACTGCGGGGGGCTGACGGAAGAGTGTTGGAGGAATTGTTGAAATAGGGTGACTCTCTTTGGGTAAAAGGTGTAGATGCGAGGTTGTCTGCACCTTTTTTTGGCTTTGGAGAAAAAGAAAGCTGAAATGGAGAGAAAAGCGGAAAGTGCAGAGAT
>CAZXQK010000113.1:0-4785 GCA_964642785.1 uncultured Faecalimonas sp. | reverse complement strand
AGAAAAAATCGGTTCCGGATTAGTATCTGTTATGGTACGCGGAGATGTAGGAGCAGTAAAAGCAGCAGTAGAAGCAGGTTCTGCTAACGCATCAAGACTTGGAGAATTAGTGGCAACACACGTAATCCCAAGACCACACACAGATGTAGAAAAAATTCTTCCGGTATTAAAATAGGATTTCGGAAAGAAGAACAGGATTTTATGAATGATAGGGGTAACTTGTTTATCCCTATCATCCGTAATAATGTATAGATAAGAAGGCAGGTTTGAATATGGAAAATAATAATATTGAATTGATTACCAGATTAGTGCTGGAGGCAGTGGAAAATAAAGAAAATACAGGAAACGGCTATATGGTGCCAATTGGTGTATCAGCAAGACATATTCACTTGACACAAGAGCACGTTGAGATTTTGTTTGGCAAGGGATATCAGTTGACGAAAAAGAAAGAACTTATGGGTGGACAGTTCGCATCGAATGAATTGGTTACGATTGTAGGTTTGAAATTACGTGCAATTGAAAATGTAAGGGTTTTAGGTCCTGTCAGAAGTAAATCACAGGTAGAAATTTCAGCGACAGACGCAATCAAATTAGGTGTAAAGGCGCCAATCAGACCGTCTGGAGATATTAAAGGTTCAGCACCGATTGCCGTAGTAGGACCAAAAGGTGTTGTATATTTAGAAGAAGGATGTATTATTGCGAAAAGACATATCCATATGGCACCGAAGGATGCTTTAGATGCAGGTGTGAAAGATGGAGATATCGTATCTGTAAAGGCAGATAATGAAAGAGGAACAGTATTTAATCATGTGCAGATTCGTGTAGATGACAGTTTTACACTGGAAATGCATATTGATACAGATGAAGCGAATGCGGCAAAGATTGCTACAGGTCAGACAGTGACAATTATTAAGTAGTCAGATTGGAGGTAGTTATGATCGCAGGGAAAGTAGTGGGAAGTGTCGTTGCCACGAGAAAAAATGACAAATTAATTGGAAACAAATTCATGATTGTCGAACTCGTCGGAAGTATGAGCGAGAAGGCAAAACAATTGATTGCAATAGATAATATCGGTGCAGGGATTGGAGAGTATGTTCTTGTAGCACAGGGGAGTGCTGCCAGAATCGGATGTGATATTCCGGATGCTCCTGTGGATGCAGCGATTGTTGGAATTATTGATGATGGAACAAGACTGGAGTAGTGGATTATGGAATTAAAAGAGTTGAGCAGCATATTGCAGCAAAATGGAATTGTCGGTGCCGGTGGCGCGGGATTCCCAACCTATGCAAAATTAAATGAGAATGCTGAAACAATTATTTTAAATTGTGCAGAATGCGAGCCATTACTGAGATTACATAGACAGTTACTGGAGAAAAATACCCGTGAGATTGTTGAGACTTTCTATATGATGGGTCAGACAATGGGCAGTAAGGATATCGTAATTGGAATTAAAAAGGCCTACAAGAAAGCGATCGAAGCTTTGAATGCAGTGATTGGTGAGTATAAGGGCGTAAGATTGGGATTATTAGATGAAGTGTATCCGGCAGGTGACGAAGTAGTTTTAATTTACGAAGTGACCGGAAAAGTTGTAAGACCTGGCGGACTTCCGATTGAATGCGGTGTGGCTGTATTTAATGTGGAAACAGTTTATAATGTATACCGTGCCATGAGGAAGGATACACCGGTTGTGGATAAATTGGTGTCTGTTGTTGCGGAAGTGAACAATCCGGTAACAGTGCGGGTTCCTATCGGCTGTACGATTGAAGAAGTGGTAGCGTTAGCCGGTGGAAGCAGAATCCAAAATCCTGTATATTTTATCGGCGGACCGATGATGGGAAGGATTGGAACAGGTGCGGAACCGGTTACAAAGACCACGAATGCGGTACTTGTGTTACCGGAAGAACATTTGATTATTCAGAAAAAGAAACGCAAAGCGTCGATTGATCTGAAACGTGCGGCGGCTTCCTGCTGTCAATGTACGATGTGTACGGACTTATGTCCGAGAAACCGATTGGGTCATCCGATCGAACCACATAAATTCATGCGTGCGGCAACGTGTAAAGACGTGCAGGATCCGAATATATTTGTAAACACATTATTCTGTTCTTCCTGCGGACTTTGCGAAATGTATTCTTGTATGCAAAGCCTGTCACCACGCTCTTTGATGGCTGATTACAAAGCAGGTCTTCGTGCGGCAGGTGTGAGAGCACCGCAGGATGTCGTTCCAAAACCGGTCGGTGCTGAAAGAGAGTACCGGAAAGTTCCGATGGAACGTTTGATGGCGAGATTGGATCTGACCAAATACAACAAAGAAGCACCGCTGGACAATGAAGTGGTTGATATGAAAAAAGTAAGAATCATGTTAAGTCAGCATATCGGAGCACCGGCTGTGGCAGTTGTTTCTGCAGGAGATAAGGTGGAACGTGGTCAGATGATCGCTGAGCCTGGGAAAGGGCTTAGTGTTGCAATCCATGCTTCCATCAGCGGTACTATAACAGATGTAAATGAAAAGTATGTTGTGATAGAAAAGTAGGAAGGTTGTACGAGAAATGAGTAAGGCAATTGGAGTAGTAGAATATAAGACTGTTTCGTCAGGAGTGGTGGCTGCTGATGCAATGGTAAAAACTTCAGATGTAGACGTGATTGAAGCACAGACAGTATGTCCGGGAAAATATATTGTGATTATTACGGGAGTTCTTAGTGCAGTCGATGCGGCGGTAAATACTGCAAGAGTACAGCATGGGGAACATTTGATCAGCAGTTTTGTGCTGGGTAATCCGCATGAATCTATCTTTCCGGCAATCTATGGGGCTACAGAGATTGAAGATGTCGCAGCACTTGGTGTATTAGAAACTTACGATGCGGCCTCCATGATTGTGGCTGCTGATGAGGCGGCAAAAACAGCAATCGTAGATCTGATCGAACTTCGTCTTGCAAGAGGAATGTGTGGCAAATCATATATGTTCCTGACAGGAGAGGTGGCAGCTGTGGAAGCGGCGATTGAACGTGCAAAACAGACTGTTGCAAAAGAAGGTATGTATCTGGATTCCTCAGTGATTGCCCGTCCTGATAAGAAAATACGTGAGGCAATTCTGTAGAAAAGAGTTGGAGGTAAGGCTATGCTTGCAATTGAAAGAAGAAGTGCCATATTGGAAAAACTACAGGCGGAACGCAGAGTCGTGGTGAGTGAACTGAGTGCATTATACGATGTGTCGGAAGAAACCATTCGGCGTGACTTGGAAAAACTGGATAATGAAGGATATGTGATCAAAAGTTATGGCGGTGCTGTTCTGAATGAAAACGCTAACTTAGATTTACCATACAATATCAGAAAAAACAGAAATGTAATGGGAAAACAAAAGATTGCAGAACTTATCAGTCAGATTATCCATGACGGTGAGTATATTTTTTTGGATGCAAGTTCTACTGCTGTTGCCATTGCAAAAGCAATTAAGAACAAGAAAGGTTTGACCATTATTACAAATTCGTTGGAGATTTCGATAGAGTTACTTGACGTGGCTGATTGTAAAGTGATTCTGACGGGTGGAGAAATTGTCAGTACAGCGTTTGGCGTAGTGGGACAGATTACGGATAAGACCATCCGCTCTTATTATGTAGATAAAGCAATTATCTCATCAAAAGGTTTTGACTTGGAGAAGGGATTTACAGACAGTGATGAACGTCATGCGAATAATAAGCGGTCTATGTTAGAGTCGGCAAGAGAAAGGATTTTGGCTATTGACAGTTCAAAGTTTCATAATGTGTCTTTTGCGAAGATATGTGATTTAAAAGATATTACCACTATCGTGACCGATGTAAAACCGGAAGAGGGCTGGCTGAAAAAGTTTGCAGAGTACAATGTAGAGTGCGTATATCCGGAATAGGTGAGAGGAACATATGAAAGAACAATTATATACCATCCCTTTGATGGATGCTTTTCGGGCGAATGATGAATGCCCGTTTTGTTACATTGAAAGAGATGTAGAACAGAATGCCCTTGATTTTGTTTTGGGACCACAGGCTTCCTATATGCAGGATCATGTGCGCGCTGAAACTGACAAAGCAGGCTTTTGCAGAAAGCATTATCAAAAGATGTTTGCTTATGGTGAAACATTGGCGAACGCCTTGATCATGGATACCAGACTGCAGACATTGATTCGTGAAATGAAGCATGAAATGAAGCATTATTCGGAAACCGGCAAGGTGGGACTGATGGATAAGTTTCGCAAAGATACCGACCATAAAAGCACAGGAAACAATGTGAGCCAATGGGTTTACACGAATGAAGAATCCTGTTATGTCTGTAATCATATGAAACGCAACTATGAGCGTTATATTGCGACTTTCTTTTATTTATTTAAGAAGAATGATTCGGAGTTTATGCAGCTGCTTCGGAACGGGAAAGGCTTATGTCTGCATCATTTTGCGGATATTTTGGATACGGCATCGTTGTATTTGAACCATAAGGATCAGAGAGAACTGCGCTCCATCCTGTTTCCACAGATGGAAGAAAATATGGATCGCATCTTAGAGGAGATCGATTGGCTGGAAAAGAAATTCGACTATCGTTACAAAGACGATGACTGGAAGAATTCACGTGATGCACTGCAAAGAGCCATGCAAAAGATAGCGGGAGGATATCCGGCGGAACAACCGTATAGCGGGAAATAAAAATATATCTTGACGTATGTAGCATTAAATGTTACCATTGTCAATGGAACGAAATAACATCTCTTATTCAGAGTGGTGGAGGTAAAAGGATCTGTGAAGCCACGGCAACCCCGT
>CAZXQK010000112.1:0-4849 GCA_964642785.1 uncultured Faecalimonas sp. | reverse complement strand
GGACGAATCCGGAAAAGCAGTGAAGACAAAAGATGGAAAAGAACTCCTGAATGTCTCTGCAGATAAGGAATATACGATTCAACTGGAAAAACTGGGAAGCTATATGGTGACTTATACGGCAGAAGATGCATCTGGAAGAAAGACGACCGCATCTAAGACGATTGAGATTGTAGATGATATTCTTCCG
This sequence comes from uncultured Faecalimonas sp., assembly GCA_964642785.1. GTDB lineage: Bacteria > Bacillota > Clostridia > Lachnospirales > Lachnospiraceae > Faecalimonas. The sequence goes on along the minus strand of CAZXQK010000112.1, from coordinate 4,662 downwards.
ACGTTGAAACTGAAAGGAAAATACCAGGAAACCGTGAAGGCCGGAAAAACGTTGAAAGTAAAGAAATACAAACTTCAAGACAACGGAGATCTTGATAAAATTGAGGTATCTGTTTACTGTAGTGCACCGGATGGTACGATGTCTGAAATCAAGGATGGAAAGATAAAAACGGAGAAAAAAGGAATTTATACCGTTTCTTATTTCCTGACGGATGAAAACGGCAATAAGAATGTAGAAACATTTATGTTCCAAGCGAAATAACGGAGGAAGATAGTGATGAGAAAGAAAATAGTTTCCCTCGTGGCACTGTTTCTTGCAATTGTCATGACCTGTCAGTTGACAGGCTGTAGCAGCGATACACAAGAGGGTAAAAGATTAAAATCAACCGGAACAAACATTGTGGAAAAGGGTAAGAGTGATTATGTCATTGTAGTTCCGGAAGAAACTGATTTTGTGACAAATCTGGCAGCATCAGAACTGAATGAGTTTTTAAGCCGTTCTTCCGGTGTGACACTGCAGATTGTGACGGAAGATGATTTTGATGAAAAAGAGAATACAAAGTTTATATCGTTGGGAGAAACGACGCTGCTGGATAATGCCGGAATCATCGTCGAAAAAGACCAACTGGGAGAAGGCGGATATGTCATGAAATCCGTGGATCATTGTCTCTATATATCCGGTGTTACAGAGGACTCTTACAATGGAACCTTATATGGTGTATATGATTGGCTGGAAGATACCATCGGATACCGTTGTTATGCAGAAGATGAAATTGTATATGAAGAACTGGATACGGTACCGTTGTATGAATTTGATGTGACATACAGACCGTCCATCGATATTCGCGATGTGGCATATAAGGATTTCACTTATAGTTCCCTGTACCGCTATCGGATGTATGAACAGGATAATAACCATAGTGTATGGAATTCCTTTGCACATACGATGGTGTCCAAGTATCTGCCATACACAACCTATGGTACAGAGCATCCGGACTGGTACACGGTAAACGGAGACCAGCTTTGTCTGTCGAATGAAGGTGTTATCAATGAGATGATCGCTCAGGTGAAAGCACAATTAGATGTATTTCCGGACAGAAATTATGTAACCCTTGGACGTGAAGATAACGGCACCATGTGTACTTGTCAGAAGTGTACTGAGACGGTTGCAAAATATGGCGGCAATTATTCCGGTCTTGAATTGGAATTTACCAATAAGGTTGCAAAAGGTGTAGATGCGTTGATCGCAGCAGAGCAGCCGGACAGAAAACTGACCTATTTCTTCTTCGCATATGGACCGACTTTAAATGCACCGATGACCTATGATGAAAAGAGTAAAACATACAAGCCAATTTACGAAGATACAGAGGTATATGAAAATGTAGGTGTTCTGATCGCACCGATTTCCATGGATTTTGCAAAAACACCACAGGATAGTGCAAATCAGGCAGCGTATGAGTCCATGAAAGCATGGAGCGAACTGATGGGACGAAAGAACATAGCCATCTGGAATTACTGTCTCGGACCATATGCTTATATGTTTAACTTTAATAACTTTGGAGTTGTTCAGGAATATTACCGGTTCTATGAAGAGATCGGTGCAAAATTAATCTATGATCAGGGGAATTACGATTCAGCCATTCCGACATTCGCAGCACTGAGGGTCTATTGTCAGGCACAGCTGGGATGGGATTCTTCGCAGGATTATGATGAACTGGCTGATGATTTTATGAGACAGTATTATGGAGAAGCATATGATGCCATGCGAAAATACTATGATTTCATTCGAACGTATTATCAGTATCTGGATGATCATGATTATGTGACAGGACATGTATTCTTTTTATACGATGATAAGAATCTGTGGCCGCTTGGAACGGTACAGACCTTGATGTCCTATATGGATGAGGGGCTGGAAGCGATAGAAACAATCAAGGATTCTGATCCGGAACGATATGAGCAGTTGTACAATCGGGTGCAAAGAGAAAGAATGTCTCCGATTTACATGATGCTCCAATACTACATCAGCCAGTTGTCGAATGAGGAAAAGGCAGATTATATTGCAGATTTTGAAAAATATGCAAAGATGTATGGCATTGAATCTACACGTGAATCAGGATTTGACCTTGCAACCGTTATCGATAACTGGAAGAAATCATAGGAGGTGGTGTACATGAAGTGGAAAAAAATTCAGGTGGTTATGATGTGCATCCCGCTGTGTGTTATGGTATTTGCAGGATGTGGAGCAAAATCAGCAGAAGCAATTGAACTGACACAGACTTCCTGTGAGATTATAGAGGGAGAGACGGCTGTTATTTATGCAATGGCTGATGATGAAGGTAAGGTCAACTGGTCAAGCAGTGACGAAAGCATAGCAAGTGTGAATGATGGAGAGATTCTTGGCAAAAAAGCAGGAACCGCCAGAATTACCGCAAAAGTAGGAGACCATACGGCAGAATGCACGGTTGTGGTAACGAGTGATGGAAAAGACGGAATCTGGCTTCAGTCTGTAGAAGAAGGGTATTACCTGGAAGCCGGGAATGAAGATGGAATACAGACCGGATTTGTGCTTTGCAGGGAAGATGAAAATGGGAATATTACAGAAGAGGTGCCGACAGATCTCAAATATGAGATGTTTAACAGACAGATTGCATCTGTTGATGAAAATGGTGTGATAAAACCATTGGAAGTAGGACCGACGACAATGACCGTAACCAGCGGTGATTATACCTGCAGTGTAGAGGTGGTTGTAAGTACGAAGCTGATAGACACAGTAGCAGACTGGTTGGAAGTGATAAAGAGTACAGATAATCTGGGAGCGTATTATTATGTGACAGAAGATCTGGACTTTCAAGGAGTAAATTATGGCGGTTTTGCAACGACGGCATCTGCGGAGACAGGTCAATGTTTTCGGGGAACAGTCGATGGAGGAAAACATACTTTGAAAAATATCAGTGGAATCAGTGTGTTTGGACCTCTTTTGGATGCAAAAATTTCTAACCTGACTTTTGAAAATACAAAAATCAGTGGAAACTCTGCTCTGACACCAAGCATTGGAGGACATGGAACTGCACTGGAAAATCTGGCATTATATGTTCAGTTTGCCGGCGGAACATCTGGAAAAAATCTGGTTGCCGGCAGCATCCTTGGTCAGGGCAGTATGCAGTATTGTATGATGCAGGTAGAAACATCAGGAGCAGGAATGAAGATTTCAGAACAGACTGATGAAAAGTTTACCATGAAAAATGTGGTGGCAGTGTGTCGGACGTCAACACCAGTCAATGTACCGGAAGGTATGAAGGTGTATACATCCAAAATGGATGCTATCTGGGAAATAAATGCAACGAAAATGTTAGGTTCAGATTGGAAGTATAGCATGGATGCACTTCCGGTTCTGGGTGATTAGCAGAAAGGAGAAGCTATGAAGAAAAAGTATATTGGTGGTATTGCAGCTCTGGTAATATTGGCAATGGCAGCTGTTGTCGGCATTTTGCTCAATGTAAAATATACATTGAATGTATCGGCAGGTGAAGGATGTACGGTATCTATTAAGGACGTTAATCTGGATGATACAGGAAAAGCTTCTGTCAGCCGGGGAAAGCAGATCGTTTTTGCAGTAACCTTGGATAAAGATTACAGTGACAGTGATGTGAAAGTAAAAGTGAATGATGAACAGTTGACGGCACGAAATGGTGTGTATCGTTATACGGTAGAGAAAAACACAAAGATCTGCATCGAGGGTGTTGCAAAGAATGATCATATTGTATCAGGCATTGACGTGGAACCGGGGACAATGGATGGAGAGGAATTTATACTTTTGAGAGACGAAAAGGGAAAACCGGTTCCGGTTTTATCCGATATCAGTCTGAATGGGGTAGATACATATGACGTTCCGAATCTGGATCTGACGGCTTCTGTAGTAGAGAGTATCAATCCGGGCTGGAAGTACAGAAATCTGTCCGATGTGAATTTAGGAAAATACAAAGGATTAAAGTTTTTCGTTAAGAACAGTAACTTCCTGCAGGCAAAGGCAGGATCAGATGAAGATTTCTACATAGGTGAAGGAAGTGAATCCTGGAATGAATTTCTTTTCAAATACGAAGAAGGTATCATTAACCTCTATATCAACGGACAGAAGAAGGAGAGTTTGTACTATTTAAGCGATATGCAGTTTTGTCTTCAGGAGGAAGGATCCTATAAATTCAGCAACATCTACGTGATCGAACGGGATGATTATAAGGGTGCTAAGGTGACTGTTCAAGAAGGAGACGGATACTACTTCGACATACAGTCCAGAGAATATATGGTCAATGCGAAAATTACTTTCCATCTGACGCTTGATGATGATTTTCAGAAAAGTGCAGGTTTTGCAGTCAAAGCAGGTAATACTGTATTAAGTGAAAATGAAGATGGAAGTTACAGTTTTGTTCTTGAAAAAGACACGGTACTGAGCGTCAGCGGTGTGGTTGCAAAACCACTGGATGCGGCATATCAGACGGTGGGAATGCCATTTTATGTAGAGGCACAGGAAACTGCCAATTATGCAATGATGCAGTCTGTGAAAAATGCAAAGACCTATGCTTACTCACAGAGTACATGGGGTAACGTAGGCATGCCGGAGATCAATCTGGAGAAATACAGCAGTCTGCTGTTCTTGATTAAG
>CAZXQK010000111.1:0-4895 GCA_964642785.1 uncultured Faecalimonas sp. | reverse complement strand
GCTATAATTGCGTACATATGGCACCTCCTATTATCATTACTCGCCAGTTGCGGTGTTATCAGTTCCTATGTAAACATAAAACTCATAAACTTGCAAACCTCACTGTGCGGCATACTTCATTATTGTATCACGCAAAGTAAGGTTTGTCAAGCGATTTTTAAAAATATCTTTTCACTGTGTAAAGTCTCGTTTTAGAATCCCAAGTTTCATAAAAATCAACATCCTGAATAAGGGTATCATATTTCGTACTCAGTGCATGCATCATCTTCCCGTTTCCAAGATAAAGTGCCACATGAGTCACGGTTGTGCTGCCTTTTCCTTTTGTATAACACAAAATATCTCCCGGCTGCCAGGAACTTCTGTCACTGACACTGACTGTTTTACCGCCTGCTCCCTGTTGTGCAGCAGATTTCGGAATGTGTACGCCAAAATAATTCTTCATCACCCACTGGGTAAAGCCGCTGCAATCCCAACCCTTTGGTGATGTTCCGCCTCCAACATAAGGTACACCCTGATATTGAGTAACACCGGACAAATCGCCGGATACAATCGCAGAATAATTTGTTTCAACCACTACTTCCTTTTCAAAAGTACCGGAAAAACTTCCGTAAATTATTTCATTATTAAAAATACAGTAAGCATGTACTTTATAACTCGCTTCCGTGTCTTTAGAAAGATTGCTTTCAGACCACGTTAACGTATCAGCATTTTCCAGTTTTGCAACAAGATTACCGTCCTTGAATACTTCATATCCTTGAGCCCCGTTTACCTTTTTCCATGTCAGGGTCACCGATGTCTCTTGATTCATCGTCATTCCGCGCAAGGATACTTTTTCCGGAGTTGTCTTTCCTGATACAACAGGCGATGCCTCTCCATAAATCGTCTCATCGTCCGCTTTTTGACAGACTTTGATATAGTAATAGTACGGTTTTCCGCATTCGCAGATTCCGTCTGTATAGGAAGTTACCATTCCATCAGCAATTTCCGTAAGAAGCGTGTACTCTCCTTCTTGTTGTTCACAGCGATACACCTGATATCCTGCAGAACCATTGACATGAGCCCATTCCAAACGAAGGGAATTATACGCCGCATTATAAACACCTGTAATTATCGGGTTATCCAGTGGTGTATATACTTTCGTTGCTTCCGAAGGTTCACTGAAAAGAAGTTCAATGTCCTGATTCATATAGGTGCGCACATAATAAAGATAAGTTTCATTTAGTGCAACCGAGGTATCCTGATAACTCAAAGTTTCCCCTTTTTTCACTTCTTTGACCGGCATGAAACTTTGTCCTTGATCTTTGCTCTTGTACAGCAGATACCCATCTGCACCCGAAACTTCGTTCCAGGATATTTCTATTTGCTCTCTTGTTGCATTTACAACCTGTGGTTTTTCAGTTCTTGCCGGTTGAATCCGATACACCTTTTTCATCAGAATGGTGTTCTTATATCCGTTCACACTCACCTCAATATCTGCTTGTCCGATTTCCGAATTATTTTGATAAGATACAATTTGAAAATCTTCCTGATATACAACAATCCGATTTCCCTCTGTATCTTCAAAAACAATCCGATGAATTTCATTTTCAATTGATTCCCCGGTATAATCACATACCGGTTTGTCAATTTCGCAATAAATCAGTGTCAATTCTTCCGATGCGACCGGAAGAATGTCAGCCTGAACTTTTCTGATCAAAAACCATACACCGATACCAAATAATACAATTGCAGCGACAAGAATAAGTTTAAAGTATTTCTTAATGTATATTTTCATCTGCATCCCCTAAAATTATAACTTCGTTGTAACAAAAATATCATACAAAGCCTGAATGGCATTTTCAAAGTCGTGGTTTCTCACACCGACAACAATATTCAACTCACTGGAACCCTGGTCAATCATCTTTACATTCACGTGAGAATGTGCAAGGGCTGAAAATACCCGTCCTGATGTTCCACGTTTGGAGCGCATACCACGACCTACAATTGCAATCAAGGACAAATCGGATTCCAGTTCAATATTATCCGGCTGCACCGCCTGATGAATGGCAGCAAGCACTTTCTGTTCTTTTTCTTCAAATTCCGACTGATGCACAAAGACAGTCATGGTATCAATACCGGATGGCATGTGTTCAATGGAAATCCCATGGTCTTCAAAGACCTGTAACACTTTACGGCAGAATCCAATCTGAGAATTCATCATGGCTTTTTCAATTGTAATGGATGCAAACCCTTGTTTTCCGGCAATACCGGTAATCGTATACTTCGGATGTCTGCAGGTTGCTTCCACAATCAGAGTTCCATTGTCTTCCGGTGCATTGGTGTTACGGATATTGATTGGAATCCCCTCTTTACGAATCGGGAAAATGGCATCCTCATGAAGTACGGTTGCTCCCATGTAGGAAAGTTCCCGCAACTCTTTGTATGTAATCGCTTCAATTGTTTTTGGGTTGTTAATGATACGAGGATCAGCAATCATAAATCCGGACACATCGGTCCAGTTTTCATACATATCCACCTGTGCCGCCTTTGCCACAATGGAACCAGTCAGGTCTGAGCCGCCTCTGGAAAATGTCTTTACTTTTCCGTTCGGTAATACACCGTAAAATCCCGGAATGACCGCACGCTCTGTCTTTGCTAAGCGCCCGGAAAGAATTTCGTTCGTCTTTTCTCCATCAAACATGCCATTTTCATCAAAGAAAATCACATCTGCAGCATCAATAAATTCGTAGCCAAGATAATCAGCCATCACAATACCGTTTAAATATTCCCCACGGGATGCCGCATAATCGCTTCCGGCTTTTGCCTGAAATTGTTTTTTGATAATGTCAAATTCATCATCCAAAGACAGTGTTAGTGACAATCCGTCTATAATTTCATTGTATCTTTTCTTGATATTCTCTAACAGTTCCGTAAAATCTTTCTCTTCTTCTGCAATTGCATAGCACTGATACAGCATATCAGTCACTTTGGTATCACCGGAAAAACGTTTTCCCGGTGCTGACGGAACTACATATCTTCTGCTTTCATCGGCACGAATAATATTGCCTGCTTTTTCAAACTGTTCTGCACTCGCAAGTGAACTTCCTCCAAATTTTACTACCTTTTTCATGATTCTAATCCTCCCAATGACAACACTTCATGAAGTGGTCGTCTGACTTTTTTTCTCGTAATTTCTACCAGTTGCAGTTTCGTAACATCTACAAATGTCGTTACAACCGGATCTTTTTTTAGTTCTTTTGTAAGGACATATAACAAGTTGTCCATATATTCCTGATTAGACAGGTTGATAAAATCAATCAGAATCATCCCGGACAGATTGCGGAGCCGAATCTGTCTTGCCGCCTCTTTCGCTGCTTCCAAATTGATCTTATAATAGGTATCCTCGTCTTTTTTCTTTGAAACACATTTTCCGGTATTTACATCAATCACAGTCAATGCTTCCGTCGGCTGAATGACAAGATAGGCGCCGGACTTTAACCAAACATATTCTTTTAATGCATGCTCTAAGTGTTTTTCGATACCATATAACTTATGAAGCGGTAACAACTTATCTTCATACAATCGCAGTTTTTCCAAATCCTCCGGCTGTTCCTCTGATAAATAGTTTGTCACTTCTTCATAAATCCGTTTGTCTTCCACAATAATATCTGTCAAGCCTTCCTGATAAATATTGCGAAGTTCTGTCAAATATTCTTTCGGTGCACTGCGTAACTTTGAGAAACAAATCCTTGTTGGAGCAGCCGCTACCAATTTCTGATACTCCGATGTCAGTTTCAAAAGTTCTTTTTCAAGCAGTTCTTTGGAGACACCTTTTGCATTGGTTCGCATGATGATACCGTATTTTGCAGTTGTATAATCTTTTGCCAAATCTAAAAGTGCATTCCTTTCGGATTCTTCAATCTTATGAGACACGCCGACTCTGGTATCGCCATGTGTTAAAACAGTGTATTTCCCTGTCAGATTCAGTTTGCTTGTAACCGTTGGTGCCTTAGTCTTGACTGCTTCTTTGGAAATCTGAACCAGAAGTTCATCACCGATACAAAGCGGTTTCTTTCCGATTTTTTTTGTGAAGATCGGAGTCGGATTTTCCAAGATGGCATAGTAGCATTCCACACCGCCTTCTACCTCGATAAAGGCCGCATTGATATTTGCAACGATGTTTTTCACCCGTCCTACATAAATGTTGCCGAGTTTCGGTGTCTCTGAGGGTTTCTCATTTGAGCAGTGCAGTTCTACCACCTGCTCTTCTTCCAGGACTGCCGTTATAATATGTTCTTTCAATTTAGTAATGATCAATTTTCGGTTCATAACGGCATCCGATCCAGACCGACAAATTCTTTCTTGTCCTCTGTTCCTATATTTGCATAGACCTCCAGCCGATGATGGGCGAAAGCGACTGTTTCGGTATCCACACCGAGATACTGACAGAATGCCTGCATGACAAGTTCCGGTTTCAGATTCTCCACACTTCCGGTTGCCACCAGCATATAGATGCCATCCTCCTGCACCTCAAACTGATAAATCATCGGTTTGATATCTACTTCCTTTTCACTTTTCTTCGTCTTCTTTACAATCCCAATGCACGGCTGGGCAATAAAGGATTTTGCCTGCTCTCTCCAGTCTTTTGGGAATGTTCCTTTTCGTAAAGTGGAGCGATAATCCGCAGCTGCCACAATGGTCATTCCGGTCTGTTTTTTTTCATCGGAAATCGGCACCATATTCACAACCTCAATACCTTCCACTACAACTTGATTCATACGTTCGACAGCAGCTTCCATATCGATATCTTCTGTCAGTTCAATGTCAAAATATTCTCCGTCACTTGTGAGCCCGACTCCCAACGGATTGGCAAAAGACATAATCATATGAGGACTGAATCCCCCCGTAAATGCAAT
>CAZXQK010000110.1:0-4933 GCA_964642785.1 uncultured Faecalimonas sp. | reverse complement strand
TGTCGATACTTTCTGATACATTTCTTTTCCTCCTCTTCTTTTGATGTATAGGAATAAAAAAACTCCTATCCCGTAAAAGGATAAGAGCATATTGCTATTATTTATCAACCACCTATTACATCATACTAACATATGTGTTCTTCTTAACGGTAGAAAACCGGCAACACTTAATAAGAACTTCTGTCCTGTTCGGCACTGCAACTCGGAAGTGATATTCAAATATATCCTACTCGCATCCGGCTTGCACCCTCCCCGACTCGCTGTACCTTTCAAATATATCCTACTGTCTTCGTCATCGTTTTTTCTTATAACGCTTTTATTATAAGAAGAAACCCTTGATTCGTCAAGGGTTTCATTGTAACAAAAACATAAATTGCAGACTTAATTACCTATCCACTATTTTATTTTCTACCATGTCATGATAAAATTTTGACATTCTATTACAGGGCTCGTATTTAGTTCGATAACCAGTCCGGTTAATAATAAAAAATGGATTTGCTGCACTTATATACTCCTTCTTACCACTTTGTTTCTCAATACAGAACATCTGTGATGTGACACCATCATATTCAACATATGAATTATCTTTCCTGTATATTGTTATATCCTTCAGAATGCCGATAAATTCAAGAGTTTCGTCTTCTGATAATTGGTAAGGTTCATAGTTGCCAAATAATATTGTTATTTTGTTTACATCACTCTCACTCGTTTTTGAATAAGGTCTGTATCCTACTTGATTATGCACATAAATACCTAATGCAAGTAGAAAAATACCTATTATTCCAATGGTTACTCTCTTTTTTAGTCTTACCATGTTTTACATCCCGCCCTTTTAAAAGTGAGTGTTACACCAGCATAACTATTTACATATGTATATCCATTAGCTCCCAAATAGGCTGTGGTTGATCCAAATTCAGGATCCATTATCATAATACGTCCAGCAATAACATTTATACCATATACAGTAACTCCATGTCTTCCATTTGACCAATCGAATGATCCATATATCGGATAATCATCTTGTATATTGTTAAGAATTACATTATCCGAAGGCACGTAATTATGATATTTATAATTCATATTGTACTTGCTATTCATAAAAGAAATTACTTTACTAACCTCGAGCCCTTTATTATAATCCGAAGTTCCCCATTTTGCTGTAGCAACTTGTTTGGCAGTTAAATTTTTTCCCTTTACATAATTAACAATACAAGCAGTAGTAGCCGCCCAACAAATACTATCATTCGGAGTCTGCGTTACATACTTAACCGAACACATATAATTCGCTTGACTTCTTGCATTAATATTATTGGATTCATAATTTAATTTCTGTGTTTCTGAAATATTTACTACCGATAATTCTGAAATCTCAGAATCCTTCACTCTTGTAATATTTTCTCTGTTTTCGACAATTATATCTGTTATCCCAAGCAAAACAAAGTCAGAACCATTATATAAATAGCAACCATTGATATCATATATCACTGCAATATTTGTTGATTGTACCTGTTTAATATCATTTGCCAATTTAGTCATAATCTGATATTGATTGTTTCCAAGTCCATACATTGCTGTGACAATCTCGTTATTTTCAAACAACAAATAAAGATTTGAAATTTCAGAAAAACTATCTTGTGTATATTCATAAACAGAAATTTTTTTACTTATATATAAATTCTTAAAATTTACATCTTCAATCCCCAAACTATACTTGTCATATTCATGAAGAGATAATTCATTTATAACCGCTGTGCAAACTTCCGCTGGACATACAATCATTTCATTTGATGCCATTGCCTCCATTGGAGATACTAAATTAATACACATCATCAAAATTAGTAAAACTGAAAATATTTTTTTCATAATTGCATTCTCTATCTCAACAACTGACAGGTGCTTGCGAAACCTCAAACATTGCATCATTAATCCGGATTGCAAACTCGTTTCGCAATTACCTAATTAATAACAATCGAAGTCTTGACATACTACTATTTATTCAATATCCACCGGAATCACCTTCTTCATATTTTCTACTATGCTATAGTTATATAATAGACTATGATCATATTTTGTTCAATCATTATTTTGTTCACCAAAGCATTTATCAAAATCATTTCCACATTAACTATTATTTTCTAACATTTCATATGCCATCTCCTAAAATATCTTGCACTTTTTATCTAAATCTTCCTTCTCTGAATTCTTCTCTTTCTCATCTGCTTTCTTTTATAATGTACATAGCATAACAATAGAAGAAATAATATCAGACCAACACCCAGCACAATGCATATGACAGTAATAACCGCTCCAAGCACCGAAACTTTTTCTTTCTTTTCAGCCTTCTTCTCCTGCTTTTTCTCTTCTATTCCATGCAGTTCATTATAATAGGTGTCCGTCACTGTCACCTCTGCCTTACCGACAGGCTCTCCTTCATACGTATAAATAACCTCGCCCGTTTTATCACCCAGTTCTGTCGGGTACTCCACCGTATACTCTAACTGTTCGAAAGTTATCCCCACCGGAAGCATTACATAAGCATTTTTATCCACAGACTGAATATTCTTTTCTTCTAACTGCTCTGACAAAACCGGAATCTTCATGAAATATTCAAATCCATAATCCAGCATGGCTTTTGTATCCACATAAGTATTCCCCGAACCATGTGTCCGAAGCACAACTGCCACCAGATTCACGTCGTCTTTCGTCGCAAACGTAACTAATGTATTTAACGCCTTATCCGTATAACCGGTCTTACCGCCCACACAGTATTCATAATACTGTTTTCTCCAGTCAAACAGCATCTTCTGATGATTTTGAAATGTTCTTGTTTCATCTGTCACATTCGTGGTCGGAATCGTATATTGCAACGTTCCCGTTATCTTTCGAAACTCAGTATTTTGAAACGCCGCCGCACTAATCAGTGCCATATCTCTGGCTGTCGTGTAATGATTCTCATCATGCAGACCATGTGAATTTACAAAATGCGAATTGGTGCATCCAAGTTCTTCCGCTTTTTCATTCATCAAATTGATAAAATTATCATAACCGCCTTCCGTATTACTTCCCAATGCATGAGCCACCTCATTTCCGGAGGCAAGAAGGGTTCCGTACAGCGCATCCTCCATCGTAATCTGTTCCCCATTTTTCAACCCGATATGATTGTCCCCTTTTTTCAGAAAATTATAATCCTCCGGTGTGATGGTCACAGTGTCCGTCAAATCATTGTGTTCCAATGCAACCAAGGCCGTCAGAATCTTCGTAATACTGGCAGGGTAATGCGGATTGTCAATGTTTTTCGCATACAGAATTGCACCACTGTCAATGTCCATTACAATTCCGGCCTCACTGTAAATCTGCGGTCCTTTCGTCCAACCTTCCCATTCATTGGAATCTACACATTGCTGATACACAGTATCCACTTCATCAGCCGGCACCTGCACGACTTCCACTGCCAATGCATGCAGACTGCTCATGAAATATATGCAAAGCACCCCTAATAAGGCTATGATTCTTCTTCGTTTCATTTCTAAACTCCCACTTCAAAGATATTCTTCATAAACTAAATTATAATAAAAAATCCACGTTACCGCAACGTGGATTTTTCAAAGATTTCCCTATTTATTCTTCTTTGCTTCTTCTAACTTGTTTTTACGACGATCTTTTACTTCCTGTGAAATCGGTTTGATTTCTCCGGCAGCCATCAATGCCTGTCTTGTCATAAGCGGTCCGAACAATTCATAAATCAGAACTGCGAACAACGTAATGTTACGAATCAATGCACCATGAGAGCCAAACTCTGTGGAAGAAGCAACGATGCTGCACATTCCAAGCGCAACCCCTGCCTGCGGGAATAATGTAACACCCAAGTATTTGCAAATCTCCGGCGAACATTTTGTTCCTTTGGCACCGACAAATGCACCGAGATATTTTCCTAAGCACCGGAAGATAATGTATACAACGCCAATTCCGACGATTGCAATATCTGCAAATACGCTAAGCTCTAATTCGGCACCACTGATTACAAAGAATACTGCCAACAGCGGCGAAGTCCATTTGTCGGATCTTCCCATCAAATCTTCAGACAACGGACAAATATTGCAGAAAATCGTTCCAAGCATCATACATACCAATAAGGAAGAAAATGCAATATGTACGGATCCGATGTGGAAATCTACCATAGAGAGTGCCACTGTCAAAAATACAAATGCAATAGTTACATTCAAACGGTTCGTATTCGAATGGAACATTTTTTCAAGTTGTGTCAAAATCCATCCCATAATTGCGCCCAAAACCAAAGAACATACGATTTCAATCAATGGATTTACAATGATGGAAACCAAGTCTACCTGACCGCTGATCAATGTTTTCGCAATACCAAATGAAACTGCGAACACGATAAGTCCGACTGCGTCGTCCAATGCAACGATTGGAAGCAATAATTTTGTAAGCGGTCCGTCTGCCTTATACTGACGAACTACCATCAAGGTTGCAGCCGGTGCTGTTGCTGTTGCGATTGCACCAAGTACGATTAATTGCGGTACGGATAATTTGTCCGGCATCATGTAATGTACACCCAAAAGTGCCAAATCTACAAATAATGTAGCAACAAGTGCCTGAACAACACCAATCACGAAAGCCTGTTTTCCTGTTTTTTTCAAATCTTCCAAACGGAATTCGCTACCGATGGAAAATGCGATAAAGCCTAACGCCACGTCAGATACAAGTCCCAGTGTCTCCACAGAACTCATAGTAGGGAAACCGAAACCGTCGATACCCAATGCACCCACGCAATATGGTCCGATCAAAACACCGGCAATCAAATATGCGGTTACGTCCGGCAATCGGAACGGCTTAAAAAGTCTTGTCATAAGCAGTCCTGCTAACAGGGCTATTGATACTGATAATAATGTACTCATATATTTCATCTCCTTTT
>CAZXQK010000109.1:0-4944 GCA_964642785.1 uncultured Faecalimonas sp. | reverse complement strand
TGAAAAAGCATTGATCAACAGCCTGTGTGCAAAGATTGATGAATTTAACAGGATTCTTGGAATTCCGGCTACATTAAAAGATTTTGGAATTATCGAAGAAGAATTCAAAGAAAAGATTGACGGAATCGCTGGATTAGCAGTTGGTGATGCCTGTACCGGCTCTAACCCAAGACCGATTGACGCTGCACAGATGAAAGAATTGTTCACCTGCGTATACTATGGTTTAGAAGTTAATATCTAAGAATGAGACAAAAATCAGAGGGAAGAAAATCTCTCTGATTTTTTTAGTGTCAAGAGCCATGATTTCTGCTATAATGAAAAGACATTGGAGGTACTGAACATGAAAACATATACCATTATTGCCGGAGTGAATGGTGCAGGCAAAAGCAGTCTGACAGGTGTGCTTCGAACGGAGATAACAAATCTAGGAAAAATAGTTGACGTTGATAAAATGATTGCTAAATGTGGCGGAGATATCATGGAAGGTGGTAAAAAATCAATCGAATTACTTGATGAATGTTTGGAAAATGAAATTTGTTTTACACAGGAAACAACTTTATCCGGTCACCGAATTTTAAAAACTGTAAAAAAAGCAATAGAAAAAGGATACTATATTCGCTTGTATTATGTTGGGTTAAATACCGTAGAGGAAAGTTTAATACGTATTGAAAATCGAGTAAGAAAAGGTGGTCATAACATACCGGATATTGATGTGAAACGCAGATTTCAAAAACGTTTTGAAGATTTAATCACTGTTTTACAATATTGTAATGAAGCAACTTTTTATGATAATGAAAACGGTTTTGTTGCTGTGGCTGAATATAAAAATGGAGAGATTTTACAAATTGGAAGTTTAAAACCGCAATGGTTGGAAGAATTATTAAGGTTGGAGGTCAATTAATATGTATTATTATGAAACACACGTACATTCGAAGGAAGGAAGTGCCTGTGGCATGAGCAGTGCACGAGAAATGGTACAGGCATATAAAAAAGCGGGATATACAGGATTTGCATTAACGAATCATTTTCTTGGCGGAAATACAAGTGTTCCGAGAGATTTAGACTGGGAAACACGTATGAAAATGTATTATCAGGCGTATTTGGATGCAAAAGAAGAAGGAGATAAATTAGATTTCGACGTACTTTTCGGTATTGAGGAGGGATATGGTCACGGTAAGGAAATTTTGATCTATGGTATTGACCTGGATTTTCTTTTGGCGCATCCGGATTGGAAATCCACCGCTATTGATACTTATGCAAAATGGGTGCACGAGGCAGGCGGGATCATCATTCATGCACACCCGAATCGGAGGCGTGATTATATTGATCCGGATTTTGCACCACGATATGATATATGTGACGGAATCGAAGTGTATAATTCATGTGACACAGCCGAGATTAATATACAGAACAGAAAAGACACATCACAAATGGACAAATTCATGACCTCCGGCGGTGATATTCACTCAAAAGATGATGAACGGATCGGACTTGCAGGAATCGGGTTTGAGCATCGGATAAGAACAAGTGCAGAGTGGGTAACTGCATTGAAAAGCAGAAGAGGTTGCCTTTTGATAGATGGCAGGGAGAAACACAATCGATGAAAATAACAGTCATTACAGTCGGAAAATTAAAAGAAACGTATTTGAAAGATGCAATTGCAGAATATAGTAAAAGACTCAGTAAATACTGTAAATTGGATATCATAGAAGTTGCTGATGAAAAAACACCGGAACATGCAAGTGAAGTGGTGGAAGAGGCTATTCGAACAAAAGAAGCAGAACGCATTTTGAAATACGTGAAAGATGATGCTTTTGTGATGACACTGGAAATAGGCGGAAAACAGTTATCATCAGAAGCATTTGCTGAAAAGATTGAGAAGCTTGGCGTGCAGGGAACAAGTCATATCATTTTCATCATAGGCGGCTCCATCGGACTTGGAAAAGAAGTGCTTGCAAAATCGGATTTTGCACTTAGTTTTTCAAAGATGACCTTTCCCCATCAATTAATGAGAGTGATTTTGTTAGAGCAGATTTACCGCTGTTACCGGATTAATTCCAATGAACCATATCATAAATAAAGGAGGAACACCATGTACGATATAGAAAAAAGCAAGTATGCACAAAAGGCAGTACAATTATTCAAAGAAGGATACAACTGTTCGCAGTCTGTTTTTCTTGCATTTGAAGACAGATTAAACATGGAGCGGAGTGTAGCTCTGAAACTCAGTTCTTCCCTTGGCGGAGGCATGGGACGTTTGCGAGAAGTCTGTGGTGCAGTTTCGGGGATGTTTCTTGTTGCAGGAATTTTATACGGATACGATGACCCGAAGGATTATGACCACAAAAAGGAGCATTATGCGAGAATACAGTATCTTGCAAAAGAATTTGAAACAGAAAACCATGCCATTGTTTGTCGGGAACTTTTAGGACTTGGTCAGGGCAAGGATGCACCTACACCGGAGCAACGAACCGTGGAATATTATAAGAAAAGACCATGTGCGGAACTCGTAGGAATAGCGGCAGCGATTATGGAATCGTATATCAATAAAATGGAAGAGAAGGGAAATGAAATAGAATGACAAAGAAATATGCAGTGATAACAGGGGCAAGTTCGGGAATCGGAACGGAGTTTGCAAGACGTTTGGCAAAGGAAGGCTATGCACTGATTCTGGTTGCAAGAAGAAAAGAACGACTGGAAGAATTAGCAGAGGAATTGAAGGTGGAACATCGGATACTGGCAGCTGATTTATCAGATATGAGTGAATGCAGACGTTTGATGGGTGAAATGAGAGGACTTGATATCGAAGTCTTTATCAATAATGCAGGATTCGGATATTGTGGAGAGTCCATAACAATTGAGACGGAAACGGAATTAAATATGATAGATTTGAATGTAAAAGCTATGCATTTGCTTACGAAATTAGCATTGGAACAGATGCAGGATAAGAACAAAGGTTATATTTTAAACGTTGCATCATCAGCAGGACTTCTCCCGGCAGGACCGTATATGTCTGCCTATTATGCGACCAAAGCATATGTGACCAGTTATACCAGAGGACTTGCAGAAGAACTGCATCGTTTGAAAAGCAATATCTATGTAGGCTGCCTCTGCCCGGGTCCGGTAGATACGGAATTTAACAGGGTAGCGAATGTGGAATTTGCCTTAAAAGGAATTTCAGCATACGATTGTGCAAATTATGCAGTTACGCAGATGTTCCGGAAGAAGATAACCATTGTTCCGGCATTTAAGATGAAAGCGTTGATTGTTTTATCCAGATTTATTCCGACTAAACTGTATATTAAGATAGCGGCAAAACAACAACGAAAGAAAATCTATAAATAAAACAATCAAGTACATTCTATTCTTCCATATTGTCAAGCTCGTGAACACCGAGTTTATTTAAGAATTTCACTACACGTTCACGAGGAAACCAGTAGTTGATCAGAATAGAAACAATTACACCGATGGCGGTGTCAAAAATACGGTTAAAGGAATAAGAAACGTAAGTGGCAACCGGCGTGTTAAATAAAATAATGCAAAGCACTACACCACCCGGTTGAATGGCACCCGGCCATTGGAAAAACAAACTGGTCAATACCAGTAAAATGATTCCGATAAATAAAAATACTAAAAGTAACATATGATATCCGCCTTCCGGATAGAATAAAATATATACCGGAAACAGGAGCATTCCGATTACACCGCCGAAAATCGTACCAAATAAACGATTTCCACCGTTGAGTTTGGAATCTTTCGTGTCACTTCCCATTCCGAACACAGCACCGATACAGGCAAAGGTCGGGTTACGGTCAATTAAAAAATACATAAACGCGATCAACGTTGCGGAAATTGCTGTTTTTACATTACGCATCCCTATATGTAAACGAAATTTTTTTTGTATTTCTTCATTTTCTTCTTTTGTTTGCAAATCTGCCATCATGATCCCCCTTTTTAAGTCGCATCCTAATACGGACACAACCTCTGATATTATATCACTTTTTCTTTCTTTTTCAAGTGACATGTGATAAACTTTTACACAGAAAACAAATTTTTAAATCAGGAGGAAATAATGATGGTAAATCATATTGTAATGTGGAATTTCAAACCGGAGATTCAGGAAGAAGAGAAAGCAGGGTTAAAGGCAGCGATGGAAAAACACTTAAAATCACTTGTAGGAAAAGTACCGGGTCTTTTAACGGTAGAATTTGTAAATGATCCGATTCCTTCCAGTACCCATGACATTGCACTTGTAACTACATTAGAAAAAGAAGAAGATATCGCAGTGTATGCGAAACATTCGGAACATGTAAAGGTGGCAGATACTTATGTCAGACCATATGTACAGGACAGAGCGTGTCTTGATTTTTAAGTTTTGAAATAAGTTTTGAAAAGAAACTGCTTTCTTTTTCAGAGGTACTGTGTTACAATGTTTTTAATGCGTTGATACGTTAAAGCGAAAAAGGAATAAAGAAATGAGGAAATAACATGCCGATTACAGATATTTTAGAGAGAAATTGTAAATTATATGGTGATGAAGTTTGTCTGGTTGAGGTGAATCCGGAGATTAAGGATAACAGACGTGTAACCTGGAAGGAATATGAGTTGATCGAATCAAACTCACCAACCTATTACAGACGGGAAATTACCTGGAATGTCTTTAATGAAAAGGCAAATCGATTTGCAAATCTTTTGATACAAAGAGGCATTAAAAAAGGAGATAAGGTTGCAATTCTTTTGATGAATTGTCTGGAATGGCTTCCGATTTACTTTGGAATTTTAAAGACAGGCGCACTGGCTGTGCCTTTGAATTTCCGTTATGCGGCAGATGAGATAAAATATTGTGTGGAATTGGCAGAGGTAGATGTGCTGGTATTCGGACCGGAATTTATCGGGCGTGTGGAAGAAATTGCAGATGAAATTTTACCGAACCGATTATTGTTT
>CAZXQK010000108.1:0-4951 GCA_964642785.1 uncultured Faecalimonas sp. | reverse complement strand
CTTTATCTAAGATGTGATAAGACAATCCCTCTCAAGAGCGAGAGGGATTTTTTGTGGTTAAAAAGCAATAAAAAAGACAACCCATGACGGTAGGTTGTCCTTTGTCTGTTCTATGTTCTGAATTAAGCAATTCCATTAACAGCTTTTGTTAAACGAGAAACTTTTCTTGCACAAGTATTCTTGTGATAAACTCCCTTGCTTCCTGCTTTGTTGATTTCTGCGATAGCAACTTTCAATGCTTCTGCAGCAACTGCTTTGTCGTTTGCAGCAACAGCAGTGTCAACTTTCTTCATAGCTGTTTTTACTCTTGATTTGATTGCTTTATTTCTAGCAGCCTTTGTTTCGTTAACTAAGATTCTTTTCTTTGCTGATTTAATGTTAGCCAATGTAAACACCTCCAAATAATGTGATATGATTTCATTTCTTTTGCTCGACAGACCCGGACACGGAACGTTCTATCGATGCATACTCACTTATTCTAAAAGATGAAATCTGAAATGTCAATACATATTTCTATATTTTTTGCAAAAAATGTTACTATTCAGCGAATGTAACGAGGGCAGGCTGAATAGTAATTGAAAGAATCATGGGGGAAGCGATTATGCTGGGAAGTTACAACGTGCATACGGACTTGGCATTGGAGGATAAAGAGCGTTATGAATCGGACGATGTGGAGATTTCAGGTGTCAGCGTGGAGGAATTTTATGACAAAGAACAGGATATTCGAGTGACAGAGGTAAAGATTCTGACGGAAAATGGGGCAAAGGCAATGCGAAAACCAATCGGAACTTACATCACGATGGAGATGGCGAGTCTTGTGCAGGCTGATGAGGAGTACCGAAGCGGCATCGCAGAAAGTATTGCACGGTATGTGGGGAAGGTTCTCAAGCCGGAACAGGCAGAATATACTGCATTGGTAGTAGGACTCGGAAACAGGGAGGTGACACCGGATGCACTGGGACCTCACACAGTGGAATCTTTGAATGTAACAAGACATATCGTAAAGGAATATGGAAAATATGCGTTCGGGGAAAACGGGTGCCAGATAGTCAGTGCCATTGCACCGGGAGTGATGGCACAGACCGGCATGGAAACTTACGAAATCGTAAAGGGGATTGTAGAAACGGTAAAACCGGATTGTGTTTTCGTGGTTGATGCATTGGCAGCGAGGAACACCAAACGTCTGAACCGTACCATTCAGATAACGGATACGGGAATCCGACCAGGCTCCGGTGTGGGAAATCATCGGAACGAAATCAGCCGGGAAACGCTCGGAATTCCGGTGATTGCAATCGGAGTTCCGACTGTAGTTTCAGCAGATGTGATTGTGCAGGATACAATGGAACATCTGATTTCAGTTTTGGAGGACGATGACAAGTATGAGATGATACAGGATTTAATTGCACCGCATTTATACGGTATGTTTGTAACGCCAAAGGATATTGATGAATCCATTGTGCAGTTAAGTTACACCATTGCCGATGGATTGAACCTGCTGTTTACGAGAGAGGCAGGTATAAGCAGGGAAGAAAATGCATAGTCTCTTATGAAGGGAGAGATATGCTTGCGAAGGAAGATGGAGAAAATCATACTGGGTGTGACAGCGGTGTTTGTCTGTGGCACCTTTGTTTGCGAGGACAGGGGATTTTCCCTGCATAAATTGGCAGAACGGATGTATTATCCGGCAATGTATTGTGTATCGGAGAAGCAGATAAAAGGAACGCTTGGGGAACGGATTGTGAAAAACTTCTTTCCACTTTATGATTATTGGAAAGAAAATACGCCTTCTGAGGCTGAAACGGAGGACAGCCTCACCTATGAACTTTTACTATCGCAACAGGCACAGGATGAATATACGGTGGATGCGGTGCAGGAAGAAACAATGACAGAATATCGATCACAGACTGCCGAGATTGATATGGAGAAATTAAGGGATTTCAATTATCTGCTGAGTCAGTATTATACTGTGGACAGCACCACTACTATAGGGGCAGAGCAGTTAAATGCTGATGATTTGCTGAGTCGGAGCATGAAGATCGATCAGACGAAAAATGGTCCGAAGATATTGATTTTTCATACCCATTCGCAGGAAGCATTTGCAGATTCCACGTCGAATACCGCTACCACAATTGTGGGAATGGGACGATATCTGTCGGAACTGTTAAATGCGAAAGGGATAGAAACCATACATCATGATGGCGTATACGACCTGATTCAGGGAAAATTAGACAGGAGTAAGGCGTATCAGATGGCAGAGGCGGGTGTGAAGGAGATTTTAAATCAGAATCCGAGCATTGAGGTGGTCATCGATTTACATCGGGACGGTGTCCCGGATACGACGCATCTGGTTACAGAAGTGAACGGAAAAAAAGTGGGAAAGATCATGTTCTTCAACGGACTGAGCAGGACAAAGAAAAATGGGGATATTGCTTACTTAAAAAATCCGTATATTCAGGAAAATCTGTCCTTCTCTTTTCAGATGCAACTTGCGGCACAGCAGTTGTATCCGGGCTTTACAAGACGGATTTATCTGAAGGGATATCGGTATAGTCTGCATATGATGCCGAAATCGCTGTTGATCGAAGCCGGTGCACAGACAAATACGGTGGAAGAAATGAAAAATTCTATGGAATTGCTTGCAAATGTGTTGGTAGAAGTGTTACTATAAAATGTATGGAATTGTGTGTAGTCACACAAGATGTTGTTAAAGAGAGGTTTTGGAGAGAATGGCAAAGAAAAATACATATGATGCGGACAGTATTGCGGTACTGGAAGGATTAGAAGCGGTACGAAAAAGACCGGGAATGTATATAGGAAGTGTATCTACAAAAGGGTTGAATCATCTGGTTTATGAAATCGTGGACAATGCGGTAGATGAACATTTGGCAGGATTTTGTGATACGATTGAGGTGTATTTGGAAAAAGATGGTTCAGCGACAGTCATTGATAACGGGCGTGGTGTGCCGGTAGGCATGCATCAGAAGGGGATTCCGGCTGCACGAGTGGTTTATACTACACTGCATGCAGGCGGTAAATTTGATGACTCTTCTTATAAGACAAGTGGAGGTCTTCATGGAGTAGGTTCTTCTGTTGTGAATGCACTTTCCACTTATTTGGACGTAAAAATCAGCAGAGAGGGAGCTATCCATCATGACCGCTATGAAAAAGGTGTTCCGGTTGTGAAATTGGAAAACGGACTGCTGCCGATTCTTGGTAAAACAAAAAAGACGGGAACGGAAGTGAATTTCCTGCCGGATCCGACGATTTTTGAAAAGACAAAGTTTAAGGCAGAGGAAATCAAAAGCCGTCTGCATGAAACTGCTTATTTGAATCCGGCACTTACCATTACCTTTGAAGACAGGCGAGGGGCGGAGGTAGAACGGGAAGTTTACCATGAGGAAGACGGAATCCTTGGGTTTATCCGTGATTTGAATCAAAAAGAGGAAGTGCTTCATGATCCGATTTACTTTAAAGGGCAGGCAGAAGGCATTGAAGTGGAAGCAGTAGTTCAGTACATCAATGAATTTCATGAAAATGTACTTGGCTTCTGTAATAATATTTATAATGCAGAAGGCGGTACCCATCTGACCGGATTTAAGACAACCTTTACGACGGTGATGAATCAGTATGCCAGAGAACTTGGTGTTTTAAAAGAGAAAGACCCGAATTTTACCGGTGCGGATATTCGAAACGGTATGACAGCCATCGTATCCATTAAGCATCCGGATCCGAGATTTGAGGGACAGACGAAAACGAAGTTAGATAATCCGGACGCTGCCAAGGCTACAAGTAAAGTCACAAATGATGAAATCATCCATTATTTTGACCGGAATCTGGATACCCTGAAAAAGGTGCTTGGCAGTGCGGAAAAAGCGGCGAAAATCCGTAAGACGGAGGAAAAGGCAAAGACTAATCTTCTGACAAAACAGAAATATTCGTTTGACAGCAACGGAAAACTGGCGAATTGTGAAAGCCGTGATGCAGGCAAATGTGAAATCTTTATCGTGGAAGGGGATTCTGCAGGCGGTTCGGCAAAGATGGCAAGAAACCGTATGTATCAGGCAATCATGCCGATCCGTGGTAAGATTTTGAATGTGGAAAAGGCAAGTATTGATAAAGTGCTTGCAAATGCGGAGATTAAAACCATGATCAATGCATTTGGCTGCGGTTTTTCTGAAGGATACGGAAATGACTTTGACATTACAAAACTACGCTATGACAAGATTATCATCATGGCGGATGCGGATGTGGACGGTGCCCATATTTCCACCCTGCTTTTGACCTTGTTCTATCGATTTATGCCGGAATTGATTTTCGAAGGGCATGTGTATATTGCCATGCCGCCGCTTTATAAAGCGATGCCGAAAAACGGAGAAGAAGAATATCTGTATGACGATAAAGAACTGGAAAAATACCGTAAGCGTGTGACTGGTCCGTTTTCGCTTCAGCGATACAAAGGTCTGGGAGAAATGGACGCACAGCAGCTTTGGGAAACTACTTTAAATCCGGAAACACGTATCATGAAACGTGTGGAGATTGAAGACGCAAGAATGGCTTCTGCGGTAACGGAAATGCTGATGGGTACGGAAGTACCTCCAAGACGGGCATTCATTTATGAAAATGCGCAGGAAGCGGAATTAGACGTATAGGAGGAAGCGAGAAATGAAAGGACAAATGACACTGTCGACAGAGCAGATTATCAGAACAGAATACTCAGATGTAATGAAGAAATCTTACATCGATTACGCAATGAGTGTCATTATTGCAAGAGCACTTCCTGATGTGCGTGACGGGTTGAAACCGGTACAGAGAAGAACGCTTTATGATATGCATGAACTTGGCATTCGTTACGATAAACCATACCGAAAATGTGCACGTATCGTAGGAGATACCATGGGTAAATATCATCCTCATGGTGACAGTTCCATTTACGAGTCACTTGTTGTTATGG
>CAZXQK010000107.1:0-5058 GCA_964642785.1 uncultured Faecalimonas sp. | reverse complement strand
GGTAGAAATGCAACCATCTGACGCTCTGAAAATTCATACCCGCCATAAGTTTCAAAACAAGAAAACCACTCTTGTTTTGGCGTAGTATGAAGAATATTTAATTCGTTCAAATTTAAAAAATCTGAATATGTAACAATCTCTCTCTGATAAGCTATCTTTGATAATTCAAGTAATCTTTTTTGTAACATAAAAACCTCTAATACCTTGTTTTGATAGATGGCACATCAAAAGATGAATTTAATAAATCCTGTAAGTCACCGGAAATATCAACATTTGTCGGTGTTACAAGGAAAATATAATTAGAAATCTTTTGCAGATTACCATTGATTGCAAAAGATGCACCGGAAGAAAAATCAATGATCCTCTGCGCAATCTCAATATCCAATCCTTCTAAATTCAAAATGACGGTGCGACCGCCCAATAATGTTTCGATGATTTCACGAGCCTCATCAACAGCAGTCGGTTTAATTACACACACTTCCATATTTGCTCCCCTTCTTGAAGACTGACGTATCGGTGTTACTTTACTGATTGGTTTCTTTTCTTCATAGGAATCTTCAACCTGTCTTTTCTTTATCAGACTCTTCTTTGGCGTTTCGTCAAAATCATCGTCTTCATCAAAGAAATCATCCTCATAATCATCTTCGTCATCTAATCTCATAATCGATAAAAACTTGTCAAATATATTCATTTATTTACACTCTCCCCTGATTTTATATCTGATAATCACGTTTGCCAAAAATCCCGGTACCGACACGTATCATGGTGGCACCCTCCTCAATCGCTACTTCGTAATCATTCGTCATACCCATTGAAAGAATATCGACACTAACATTATCAATGTTTTTGCCGGCTATGTCAACAGATAATTTTCGCAAACTTGAAAAAACAACTCGATTTTCTTCGGGATTTTCGACAAATGGTGCGATTGTCATCAATCCCCTGATACGAATATGTGAAAAAGCAGAAATCTGTGTTACAGCTTCCAAAACTTCATCGACCTTTAAACCGAATTTGCTGTCTTCCTCTGCAACATTTACTTCAAGCAAAATATCTACAGTTACATTTTGTTTCTGAGCTTCTTTTTCGATTTCTTCTGCCAGCCGGACAGAGTCAACGGAATGAATCAGCGTTGCTTTTCCTACAATTTGTTTTACTTTATTGCGTTGCAAATGTCCTATCATATGCCATGTTGTATCAGAAGGCATATTCGGATATTTTTCACATACTTCCTGCACTT
Source organism: uncultured Faecalimonas sp. (assembly GCA_964642785.1). Lineage (GTDB taxonomy): Bacteria > Bacillota > Clostridia > Lachnospirales > Lachnospiraceae > Faecalimonas. The sequence goes on along the minus strand of CAZXQK010000107.1, from coordinate 3,818 downwards.
TATTCTCGCCAAAATTGCGGATACCTAATTCATAGGCTTCCCGTAGCATTTCAATCGGTTTTGTCTTACTTACCGCAATTAACGTGACATCGTTTCGAGAACGGTTTGCACGTTTACAAGCGGACTCTATTTTCGTTTCTACTTCTTTTAAATTTGTTGCAAGCATTCTTTTCCTCCTTAAAATACAACATCATTCTCTTTAATGTTTGTGCTGTCTAAAGCGATGTGATCATAGTTTGACAGTCCGAAACTGTTTCCTTCTTCAATGATATAATATTCATCGCTTTCACATAAAACCTGAATCTGTTTAAAAACAGCATATCCTTTATTGATGGAATACACACCTCTCAAAGAACGGGTTTCTTTCAAAGCGTAGGTTTCCATCGACTCCGGTTTTATCAAAACATCACCTTTGTCAAATACATTTGGATCCAAATAAACAGAATCATCTTCCTCATAGTATACCGTTACACTCAGAAATTCTGTAATAGATTCTCCTTTCGAATTAGTCTGCTGACGCATAACGCCTTCCTTACTGCTATTACCGCCTACCGTTAAATAGGATTTTGGAACAATATAAAATTCTTTTGCTGTTTCTGCTGATTTTGGTATTTTTAATCCTGATTCATCTTCTAAAATCAGTTCAATATCTAAATATCTGTCACCTGCATATCGAATCATGGAATTATGAAAGGAAAGGCAAAGAACAGGTTGCTCAAACTGCTCCAAAAAGGAAATATTTGCTTTGAGTTCCTGATTATCTTTTTTAAAATTCACCTTGATGCTACTTTTCTCGGCTAATGCCTCTTGCGTGTCAGTTGACACCTGAACAAGCAGATACCAATTGTCGCTTGTTACCAATTTGTAAACCGGTTTATCCATCGTTATCTTCTGATTTACAGACCATTCATGCTTTATATAATTTGCTTTCGTTAAATGCTCGAGTTGAACGTTTTCCAAATTCAATTCTTCCATACCGTCGGTAGAACGGATAAAAATACCATCTTTAGCAGACGTTTTTACTGTCAGACCGGAAACAGTTCCGGAGGCAAGCAATATATTTAGTTGGTCTGCTTTACTTTGGCTCGTTATTCTGTCCAACGAACCTTGAAGTTCGCTTTTTAACTGATATGTAGATGAAAAATCATTCTCCTGAAATTGGTTATTATACGATTGGATTTTTAACAGTAAGGAATGTTTTTCCTCAGATGACAGCGAATACTCGCCCTCGTCTTTTTCTGTATCCTGAAAATCCAATTTTTCATCTGAGATCGTATAAATTTTTGTACCGACTTTTACTTTACTGCTATCCTCCGCATAATAGTTTATGTATCCGTCCGTATCAGAATACACAACCGTTTCTTCACGTAATGCAAGTCCTGTATAAGCATTGTCTTTTAAAATGGAACCCTGTCGTACCTCATATACGGTAATCTTAGGTGCCGTCAGATATAAGACAATGGTTGCAAGAAGATAAACAAAAATAATGCCGAAAATAATAATTCCTATATTTAAATTTCGTCGTTTTGGAAATTTTATAACGCTCATAATTTGCTTAATGCACTCCCGTTCAAATATTGATACTTTTTCCCCTGATATACATCTTTTTCTTTCATTTTTAAAAGCAATTCATCCTGAAGTTTCCACCAACCGGTATTCCAATTGGAGAACACAGCATCTTTTTCCGGTACCCGGCTAAACAGACGTTCTACCACAATATGTGGAGAGAGATATTCCAAAAACGAAAGAACCCGTTCCAAATATTCTTCTTTGGAACATATACTGATTGTACCACTTTCATACTGTTTGGACAACTTTGTATTTTTTGCAATATAAAGAGAATGTATTTTCACAATGTCTATTTTTAACGCAGAAAGAATCTTCGCTGTTTCTACGGTATCACGTAAATCATCGTTCGGCAGGTTTAAGATGATATGTGTACAAATGCTAAACGGATATTGCCTGATTTGCAATACCGCATCAATGAACTCTGCCAGCCCATGTCCCCGGTCGATCAAATCTAATGTATGATAATTTACGGTCTGCAATCCAAGTTCGATATTAATCTCCACATGATACGTTTTTTTGATGTCCATGAGTACGTTCAAATACCGGGTGTTGATACAGTCCGGTCTGGTAGATATGGACAGTTCTACTATATCTGAAACTTCTGCTGCTTCTTTCATGTATGCACGAAAATCATCCAATTTCATAAAAGTGTTCGTGTAATTTTGAAAATACGCAATGTATTTTTTTGCATGATATTTTCTTTGAATCAACTCTTTCGTCTTATGAAGCTGCTCAGTAACGGAAATAGCAGAACTTAATGCTTCAAATCCTGTTCCGACTTCTGCACAAAAACTACAGCCTGAACTGTGTATCCTGTTCGGGCAGGTGATTGGAAGATTGATTGGCAGTTTATATACTTTTTCACCATATTTATTTTTCAAATAATCTGAATATTTATTATACATAATTTCCTCGTTTTCCGGTTATACTCCTAATTAGAAATCTTAATACAAGGAGGACTCACAAATGAAATATTGTGATAATATCAGCCTGACACTGGTGATTATCGGTGCTCTTAACTGGCTGCTTATCGGAGTTTTTCGATTTGATCTTGTTGCATTCCTGTTTGGAAATATGACAGTGCTTTCTCGTATTGTCTATATTCTTGTAGGATTATGTGGTTTATATTTAATCACTCTGTATGGTCGTATAAATGATGATAAAAAGGGTTCTGTATAAGAACCCTTTTTTAATCAGAAATCGTACTCCACAAGAATGTCATATTATCATATAAATTCCGTTTGGAAGATGCCCCCATTATAACAGATATGTACGGTGTATCAGAAGCATTCTTCCCATACATCAGTAAACAGGAACCTGCATCAAACGTGTTGCCTGTTTTCCCACCATAGAACGTAATTCCTTTCGGAGTCTGTCTTGCACCGGATATAAACTGATTCGACTGATTCCAGGTTACATTTCTTACAGTACCATTCTTTTGCGTAATAACGGCATCATATTTTGGGGAAGACACAATTTCCAAAAAGCGTTTGTCTTTGATACATTCTTTGAAAATCAAATACATATCATATGCAGTTGTATAGTGGTCTTCGTTCTGATATCCATGCGGATTTACAAAATGAGTGTTTGAGGCACCTAATATGTTTGCTTCTGTATTCATTAAAACTACAAAATCTTCTACATTTCCGGAGATATGCTCTGCTATGGCAACTGCGCTGTCATTTCCGGACGGTAACATCAATGCATACAACAAATCTTTTAAAGTAAGAACATCTCCCTGCACTAAATGTGCCGTTGACGAATCTGACGGTACATCAACAGCAGTTTCGCTAATGGTAACATAATCCTCTAAATTACCATACTTTAGCGCTAAATATGCAGTCATGATCTTCGTTGTGCTCGCCGGATACAGTCTGTCATTTGCGTGTTCCGAGAAAAGTACCTCTTGACTGCTTAAATCAAGTAATAATGCGCCTTTAAATTCATCATTTGTATGAAACGCTTCATACTCAACTTCTCCGTTAGTCACACACAAATCATTGGCAAACAAATCTGCTTCATACATGCCCGCGGCATACAAAACACTTTCATATTTCATAACACGATTACGGGAATGTAAGAGAAGAAATGCTGAACTTATTACAAGAAGAAAGCAGACGATACTGCCTGTAACCTTAATCAGTAATTCTTTTTTTCGGTTTCTTCTACGTCTGTAATGAGTTCTATTTGTACATTTCACGCCAGTCCAGATCTCCTCTGTCAATTGCAAGAATCAAAAGTTCTGCAGT
>CAZXQK010000106.1:0-5060 GCA_964642785.1 uncultured Faecalimonas sp. | reverse complement strand
GATACGATCCTGTTTCAGAAAACGGAAATGACAATCAGTCGTATGGATGGTGTAATTTTGTTGGTTTGCTTTGCCGCTTTTATGTGTCTTACGGTAAAGGAAGGTCTAAAGGGCAGAGTAGAGAGTGGAACGGAAGAAATTACAAGTTTTACCACCGGGAAAAGTATTCTGTTTATTGTGATTGGGCTGGCAGGGATTGTGATCGGCGGCCAGCTGACAGTCATTTGTGCAAAAGCACTTGCAAGAGGGCTTGGCATGACAGAAGCGGTAATCGGATTAACCGTAGTTGCAGTCGGAACTTCTCTTCCGGAATTGGTAACCTCTGTGGTGGCGGCAAGAAAAGGAGAGAGTGACATTGCAGTAGGGAACGTGATTGGCTCTAATATTTTCAACATCTTCTTTATTTTGGGAGTATCGGCAACCATTAAACCAATGCGCAATTTAGATGCGTCGTATCTGTTTGATTTAGTGGCACTGACAGGTGTTATGGTCGTGACGTATCTTCCGATTGTCATTACGAAAAAGGTAAAAAGAGGAACAGGCAGTGTGATGGTGTTGGCTTACATGGCCTATACCGCATATTTGATTATGAGATTATATATGTAGCAGGTAGTCAGATGAAACATAAGATTAGGCAGTTTGCAAAGGGAAATTTTAAAGTTGAGCAGCCTGACATTTGCTTTTCGCAGACACAGATTCACATATCAGTAAGTGAAGGAGAAGTATATGAGGGCAGTTTTCTTATGGAAAATAAGAAAGACGGAAATATCAGAGGACTTGTATATCCGTCTTCTTTTCGTATGCATTGTTTGGAGGAAGGGTTTGACGGACACACTGTGACCGTTCATTTTACTTATGACAGTAACGGTTTGGAGCCTGATACCATCGATAAGGGAAAATTTACGGTTGTATGTAACGGCGGAGAGTATGAATTGCAGTTTGTAGCTGTAATCGAAAAGCCGTTTATTATGACCGCATATGGAAAAATACAGACACTTGGAGATTTCAAGAAACTTGCCATGCAGGATTTTTCGGAGGCAAAGCGTTTGTTTCGTACAAGACAGTTTTATGATGTGTTAAGGTATGAAGATGGACGTGTCAGAAATCTCTATAAAAACATGCGAAAATGGTCCTTGGACGAACAGGCATTGGAAGAATTTCTTGTGGGGATCAAGCAGAAAGAGAAGTTGTTTTTGAGCCTTTCGCAAAGTAGTGTGGTAATGGAAAATGTGCTGGAAACACAAAAAGGATACCTGACACTCAGTAAGAATACATGGGGATTTGTACCGATTTCCATTCGGATAGCAGGCACGTTTTTGAAGGTAAAACAGACAGAACTTTCCACAGATGATTTTGTGGGAAATGGGTATCAGCTGGAGTACTTTGTTGAGGCACAAAAACTCCATTCCGGATACAATTACGGGAAAATGCTGATAGTAACTCCATATGAAACATTGGCAGTCGATATAACGGTACATCAGGTATTCAAGCGTGATGAAATGCGCGGTATGAAAGGCATGATTGCCGGACAGGGATTGAAAGAATATCTTGCCTTTATATCCGGTAAGACAAGTGTCGGGGATTGGACGGATAAAGCAATCAAGTGTGTTGACAGGCTGTTGGAACTTGAGCCGGACAATGAGTATTATCCGCTGTTAAAAGCACATATTTATCTTCGCGGACGACGGGAGGAGGAAGCAAGGTGGATTTTGGAAAACGGAAAGTATAAAAATCAACCATACCGGCTGTTCCTGAATGCGTTGTTGAAGAAAGAAACTTTGTATACCAATCGTGTATTGGAGGAATTGTACAGGGTATATATGAAGCGTCCTTATTCGTGGCAGTTGCTTTGTATGATCATCAATTTGGATTATAAATATCGGGATTACAATGACCGCCTTCGTGTGCTGGAACGACAGTTTTTTAATGGAGCAAATCAGATTCTTTTGTATGCAGAGGCATATTTGTGCTTTCAGGAGCGGGTAATACTGCTCCGCAAACTGGATTCTTTTGAAGTGCAGATTTTGAATTTTGCAACAAAATATAAAATGATTACAAGAGAACTGGCACTCCATATGGCAGATTTGGTGTGTCAGCAAAAGAAATATGATGCAAAACTGCTGCGTATTTTGGAGCGTGCGTATCAAATGTATGAAGAACCGGATATCCTGCGTGCTATTTGCGTACAGTTGATTTACGGTAATAAAACGGGACAAGAATACTTTAAATGGTATGAGATGGCTGTGAAACAGGAAATGAAGATTGCACAGCTATACGAATATTATATGATGGCAGTCAGTCCGGAGCGTATGAAAGCCGCATTTCCGCGCATGATCTACCTGTATTTTCTGCGGGGGATTCAGTTGGATTATCGAAGAACTGCATTGCTGTATGAAAATATTTTAACTTATGAAAAAGAAGACAGCGAGATATTGAAACAGTATCAGGAGCAGATGAAGCAGTTTGCAACTGAGCAGTTGTTAAAACGACACATTAACGAATCACTTCGTGTGATCTATAACCGGTTTCTGAATCCGAATGCAATTTCACCGGAGGAAATGGATGCACTCCATGATGTGTGTCACGCCTATCAGGTGATAACAAAAAATCCGGGTATGAAATATGTACTTGTGATTGAAAAGGACGGAAGTGTAAAACAGCGGGTTGCTTACAATCAGGAGCATGGGGCAAGGATTTATCTGTATCATAAAGAAGCAAGAATTGTGTGGGAGAGCGACAATGGACGTCACTATACTGATTCGATTCCGTATGAAACAAAACGATTGTTCTATGAAATGCGTTACTTGGAATTGTGTGAGAAATGCAGAAAAGAAAAGACTGAGCGGGTGCAACAGGAGGCGGCTCTGGCACTTACCTACGATAATCTGAAGCGATACGGGATGCGGACATTTGATAAACAGGAGGTTTTTCTACTCTGCTCAAAATGCGTAAGAGAGCAGGGGCAGAAGGCAGATGATTTCTTATTGTACCTCTGTTTTGAACTGTTGCAGGAGGGAATTTATGACAATGCTATTTTGACATATCTGGTACAGTTCTATTGTGGTGCGACAAAAGATATGAAATGTGTATGGCAGAAGGCAAAAGAGTATGGTGTGAATGCAAAATCCATTGGGGAGCGTATTATCACGCAGATGTTGTTCTCGGAAGTGATGTTCTGTGAGGAGGAGATTTTTGAGGACTATTATAAAGGCAGACCGTATTTCAGACTGAAGCAGGCGTATTTGGCGTACGCTGCCAGACTTTATGTGGTGAAGAACCGGATTTTACCGGAGTCTGTTTTACACATCATGCTTCAGGAATTGTCACAGCAGGAATTTCTTGCCGATATCTGCAAGGTGGCTGTATTGAAACGGTACGCAGGAGAAAAGGTTGAGCCTGCCATGGAGGAGATGCTAAAAGGTTATTTTGAAGAAATGACTCGGAAGCACTTTGTATTTCCGTTTTATTTGCAATATCCGATGAAATGGCTGAAAGAGGCACAACTTTACGACAAAGTGATGGTGGAATATCGAGGCGTGATGGATGGTAAAGTAAAGATTGTCTACCGCATTTTGCAGGACATGGAAGATGATGAGGAAGTAGCAGAAACAGCAGAAACCCTGCTTCCTGTTTATGATGGCGTTTACGTAAAGGAATTTGTTCTGTATGAAGGCGAAACGCTGGAATATTATTTTGTGGAAGAGCAGAATGAAAGGCATTGTACAGGTGAAAAGGCAAGGTGCGGGAAGCAGCAGATTATTTATGAAGACGGAAAATACGGAAGATTAAATTTAATTTCCCAATGGGAAGAGGAAAAACAATATGAAGCCATGCTGCATTATAGAAAAGAGGAGAAAGCGGCGGAAGAAATGTTCCCTGTTTTTTAACTGTAAGATACAAGGAGGAACGGCGAGATGTCCGGCAGTATTATTGGATATGAGTTGAATGAAAGATATTGTCAAATCAGTTTTTATCATGAAGAAAATCAAGAACCGCAGACGTTGGAAAATATCGCTTACCCTGTTCATGATTTATATGAAAGGGCTATACGGCATGAAAGCGATGAACCGGTACATATGCTGAGAGAATTTGTTGAAAACTCATTGAGGCGGTTTGAACAGATTGCTCAACTCGTTTTTACCGTTCCCAAGTTGGATATGGATATTGTGCGTATGCTAAAAGCAACCGGAAAGCGTGCAGGTGTCGGAATTGACCAGATTTATGTGCAGGATTACAAGGAGAGCTTCTGCAATTTCATGCTTTATCAGCCAAAGGAACTGTGGCAGTATGAGGCGGCATTGTTTCACTGCGACCGACATGAAGTAAAAGCTTATATGCTCAAAAAACTTCGGACCGGGTATGGCAGAGGCAGGGATGCCTTTGTTACGGTAGATGAAGTGGCGAGAGCACAGATGGAGGAATTGGCGGCGGTGTACCCGGTGTTAAATGTGGATCGTGCGAAAGAGGCCGACCTTCAGTTCAGACAGTTTGTGCAGGGGGTGTTTGAGAAAAAAATGGTATCCTCTGTTTTCTTGGTGGGGGAAGGATTTGAAAATAACTGGTATCCCCAGTCTTTGAAGGTGTTATGCAACGGAAGACGTGCGTTCTTGGGAAATAATCTGTATAGTAAAGGGGCGTGTTACACTGCATACAAACGTATACTTGGATTAGAAGATACAATGATTTATCTGGATGAATCTAAGATGATGGAGCAGATTTGTTTGAAACTTCGGATGCAGGGTACTGATAAATGGTATCCTATTATTTCTTGGGGAAGCAGATGGTATGAAGCAGATACGGAATTTGAGTTACTGCTTGAAAATGCAGATGATATGGAACTTCATATTGAGTCGTTGGCAGGCACACAAATGCGGGTAGAGAGAATTTCACTGGAAGGTCTGCCAAAGCGTGGGAACTATACGTTAAGACTTCAAGTACGGGTGATGATGAACGGTGAAAAATGCTGTCGGATCAGTTTGAAAGATTTGGGGTTCGGAGAATTTTTCCCGGCAACCGATTTCTACGTGGAGAAGGAAATACATTTAGGAGGAAGCAATGAG
>CAZXQK010000105.1:1822-5099 GCA_964642785.1 uncultured Faecalimonas sp. | reverse complement strand
TTCGATAATGGGTTTCTCATTATAATGTCACCGGCATCCTTTCCGACTCAGATTTCTTTACCAAAAGAGTCCCATGGTCTTTGTATTTCTTTAAAATAAAATGAGTCGCCGTACTGATCACAGACTCAATCGGTGAAAGTTTCTCCGAAACAAACAGGGATACTTCCATCAGCGTCTTACTTTCCAGCGTAACAAGCAAATCATAGGCACCGGAAATCAGATATACACTGGTCACTTCCGGATAGTTGTAGATGCGTTCTGCAATGCGGTCAAATCCTTGATTTCTCTGTGGTGTCACACGTACTTCAATGAGTGCTGTCACCTTATCTTCTCCCGCTTTGTCCCAGTCGATCAGCGTATGATATCCGCAGATGATCTTTTCCTCTTCCATCGCTGCAATCTCATTTGCCACAGTCACAATGTCTGTGCCGAGCATCACTGCCAGTTCGCCCAAATCCACCTTGCTGTTTTTCTCAATATACTTTAAAATCTGTTTTCTCATAAAGAGCCCTCCTGTTCATATAATTTCAGCAATTCATCTGTTGCCGGTCTGTCCAAAAACCGTTTCTCCTCACCGCCTGTGATGACACGTTCTGCATTTGCAGTCGTTCTTCCAAGCAGTGTAGCCTTGATTCCTGCTTCCCCATATCTTTGTATCAGTTCTTCCCCATTCTCTGTGAAGATCAAGATACTTCCTGCTGATGTCATCTGATATGGATTCAAATGACAAAATTCACAGATTTCCACGGTTTCCTGACGAATGGACATCTTTTTTAAATCCACCTGCAGTCCCACACCGGAACTTTCCGCCATCTCCCAGAGTGCAGCCAAAATACCGCCTTCTGTAATCTGATGCATGGCCGATACACCTGTTTCCCTTGCTATCTCAATCTCCTGTTCAGAAAAAATCAGATGTTCCATCTGTTGTATCTGACTGAAAAAAGTCGGCACAAACCGTTCTCTCAATTCAGTTTCCTTCGCCCGCATAGCCCGAAAGGTTCCTTCCAGACCTATCCATTTCAAAAGCACAATATCCTGTCCTGCTTTTCCCATGGAACTTTGCAGCAACATTCCCTTTTTCAAAAGTCCAATACCATTCACATACACAACCGCCTGAGAAACAACCGGCGAAACCTCCGCTTTTGCACCGAGAATCTGTATCTGATGATTCTCAGCCACTTCTTCCATATGTTCCATCATGGACTTCAGCCGGCTTTCGTATGCATAAGGTGGCAACATAATGTGTACTTCTGCTCCCACCATCTTTGCACCTCTGGTTGCAAGGTCATTGAGTACATGTGCCAGGGCAAATACACCCAAATCCTTCTCATTTCCATAGAGGACACAGCTAGCACAAAGTACATCTTCGCCTTCTATCCCCATCACTCCGTAACACATTTCCTCGGCTGTCGGTGTAAACAGTGCCTCATTTCTATGAAATGTCAACGTTTTTAACATCGACCGTTTCAAAACGGTCTGTGATACTTTTCCTATTTTCATAACTTCCTCTTATCTATGGCTGTGATGTATCTGTCCCCTGATCCGGTGTCTGTTCCGATGCGGATGTATCCGGTGTCGGAGTCGACGGCGTTGTTGCAGTTGCAATCACTTCTTTTGCTTTTTCAATGGCCGCCTGAATCTTCGCCTCATCCTGCGTTGCGATTGCATCCGTCAATATCTTCTTTGCTTCTGTATGATCCGTTGCTGTTCCAACCTTCCATGTAGATGCTGATGACTGATAACTGCTGCTGTTCACCGCCTCTCTGCTGACTTCAGAACCATTGACCTTAACCACCTTCCATAATTTCGCTTTCATGGCATCATGCCCGGAAGAGGATTTCTTTAAAGTTCCCACTGCATCACCGGAAGCCACAAATTTCTTTTTGGCTTCTGTCTTGCTGATCACTTCACTGACAAACTCGATGCTCCGTCCGGCTTCCCGACTTTCTTCTCCATAAATGGTAAACGTCAATTTTCCACCATTTGTATATCCTTCAATATAAACCGGGGCATTGGTATTATTCTTGAATTTCAAATCCTTATACCCCTCCGAAATCGCCGCATCCATGGATGGCTGTACGTAATTGACACTCATGGAATGTGACCAGCGTTCCGTAATCTCAAGTTCTGCCAAAATCACCGCATTGTATAAAGTAGAAGAGACCTGACATACACCGCCGCCATAAGTTTCAACCGTCTGTCCGTCCAGATAAGAACCGGCTTCCAGATATCCGTTTTCTTTTGTTCGTGACTTCATGGTGTCACTTGCAGACAGTTCTTCTCCCGGCATCAGAACAGTACCATTTATAAATGCTGTGGCATTGGAAATATTTTTTCCACGATTACTTCCACTTGAAAATGTTGTACTGAACGTACCAAGTACGTCCTTTACCTTTTTCAAGTCTTCCGCTTTGATGTCCGGTTCATCTACTGTCGTTACAAGTATAACACTTCCATTCGCCTTCTGCTCCCATTCCTTTGCAATATAATCAGAAATGAGTTGTAGCGATGCCTCCACATCTATCTTTTTCCCGGACTTTCCATCGGTGATGTAAAATACACCATTCTCACGTTTGATGGTCGCATTTTGGGCTTCATCATCCAAATGTGGAATCTTCTCCGCAAATGCAGCCTTCACTTTATCAGAATCCACCACATACTGAACCTCAATATCCTTTGGTGTCTTTTTTAGTTTTTTCAATTGCTGATAACGACTCCACACAGAGCCGGTCTTTCCAACCTGAACTGCCTCTTTCAGCAATTTATCGATATCTTTTACATCAAGTCCCAATTCTTCTAATGTGACATTTGTTTTAACACTTTCCGCAATCAACGTAAGTTCCTGCTTCTTATACGCATCCAAATTGGCTTCCAATGCAGTTTTTGCCTCTTTTTTCTTCAGTCCCGAAACATCGACACCTCCAATAGAAACATGATCCCAAATCGTGTCCTTTGCAACCCGATTCACTGCACTTTTCATTGAAAAATATCCGATAAGAAACGCAGCCAGAACGACAACCAGACCCATCCCACAAAGGAGTATTGCCCGTTTCTGCCGTCTTCTTCTCGCACGCTTTCCCATTCGTCTTCCCATACTCATTCCTCCATTATGTATCTACACAAACATATATGCAAGTGTCGGTACGATCATGGCGATTACCATTACGATAATCACAATTGTTGCAAAAATTCTTGTCTTCTTATTTCTAAACATCTTCTCTTCACCTTCTTAAAATTTTCTTCCCTCTATTGTAAACTGTTCTCCACTTTTTTGCAA
>CAZXQK010000105.1:0-1722 GCA_964642785.1 uncultured Faecalimonas sp. | reverse complement strand
CACCTTCTTAAAATTTTCTTCCCTCTATTGTAAACTGTTCTCCACTTTTTTGCAAGAAGCCTGACGTGTTAATTTGCTTCTATTTTCATAATCAAATAATAAAATCTGCTCATTTTCCCCACAATCACCCATCACATCATACCGAAACTTTTCCAAATGTACCTGTTTTGGATACTGTCGCTTCATTTCCTTTGAAACAGTATAGTCCCCCACAAAATCCGGACGGTTCTTCACATTCTCCCGCAGATACAGATCAAAAGTCAGAAGTTCCCGATAAAGTGCGTCCTCTCCTGTCTGTAAGTTCCGTATAAAATCCAGCAAAATCTCAAAACGTGCAATTCTGGAATGACTCACCAAATGCAGCCCTCTGCTTTCATAAAATGCTCCCAGACTGTCATACAACGAAAATGCAGAGTCAAATGCCTGTTCCAAACGACGCAAGGTATAAGTGAACTGACCGCTGTTATAATAGACCTCTACCATTTCTTCCACCCGTTTCAACCGCAACACATCTTCATAAGACAGCCAGTTGGTGCAGAGCACCTCATACGGCGGTTTGCTTTTATACACCAGACCATACTGCTCCTTTTGTTTCTCCATATAAGAACCTTTTAATACTTTTAAGAACCCAAGCTGCAACTGCTCCGGGTGCAATCGGTACACATCGTCAAAGGATCTTTGAAAACTATCCATTCCCTCAAAAGGAAGTCCTGCGATCAAATCCAAATGCTGATGTACATTCCGACCTTCATTAATATGCGTTACAATGCGGGCAACTTCCGAAAACCTCATGGTTCTCTTAATCTCCCGGATCGTCTCTTCATTGGTAGACTGAACCCCGATTTCCAATTGTATCAACCCCGGACGCATCTTTGCGATCAAATCCAGTTCTTCCTCATTTAACAGATCTGCCGCCACTTCAAAATGGAAATTCGTAATTCCCTTGTCATGCTCCATCAGGTACTTCCATATTTCCATCGAACGCCTGTGATTACAATTAAAAGTACGGTCTACAAATTTCACCTGCGGCACTTCCTCATCAATGAAGAACTGTAATTCCTGTTTGACCAGGTTCAAATCCCGAAATCGAAGACATTTGTCCACCGATGACAGGCAGTAACTACAGGAGAACGGGCAGCCACGACTGCTTTCGTAATAGATGATCTTATTCTTGAAATCCTGCATATCATGATAAACAAACGGTACCGTACTTAAATCAATGGTCTTTCTCCACGCATTCTGTACAATCCTGCCATCTGTTTCCCGATAAGTGATTCCTTCTATCTCAGACAGTTCTTGTCCTTTTCCATGATAATGCTCCATCAGTTCCAGAAATGTGGCTTCGCCTTCTCCCATCACAACTCCGGTGACCTCCAAAAGTCTTTGCAACACATCTTTGGCATCGTAACTGACTTCCGGCCCGCCAACCCAAATCGGAACCTTTGGCAACAGTTTCTTCATCTCCCGAATCAGTTCTTCCACATAATTCAAATTCCATATGTAGCAGGAAAAGCACAAGATATCCGGCTTCTTTTTATATAAATCCATCATAATGTCGTCTGTCTGCTGATTAATGGTATACTCTGCAATCTCTATCTCATCTTTGTAATCTTTCGCATAGGCACGCAGACTATATACTGCCAGATTCGAATGGATATATTTTGCATCAATCGCTGTTAATATTATATTCATTTCATAACACACCTTATTACATATTCGCAT
>CAZXQK010000104.1:0-5132 GCA_964642785.1 uncultured Faecalimonas sp. | reverse complement strand
CCGGGGTGTTAGCGGTACCTTGTACCTACAATCCGCTATAGTAGGGGTGATGTTGCACAGAGGGCTTTGTTCTGTAAGGCTGCCCTTTGTAAGTGGCGTAGATGTTTGGGTCTTACGCGACGGAAATCCGTGAACCGTGTCAGGTCGGGAACGAAGCAGCACTAAGTGGAACCTTCCGGGTGCCGTAAGGGTGCCTGAACTGAGTTAACTGCAGAGGTAACGCTTATGGGAGAAGTTCGAAGTGCAACGCACGTAAGAGAGAAAAGATGAAAAAAGAATTTAAAAATTTTACACAAGGAAAAGATGAAGTTGAACGAGATTATGCAGACCGGTTTATCTGCGAAATCTATGACAGTGACGGGTATTTCATGCATTTCCATCGGAATCTGGAACTTTATGGTGTTATCAAAGGAACTGTGAATGTGACGGTAGACGGAGACAGTCGGATATTGACGGAAGGACAGATTGCAGTTATTAATGGTTTGGAAAGTCACAGTTATGAGAATGAAGAACAGGCAGAAGTCTTTTATATGCATATCGGAACAGAATATCTGCGACTGTTGTATGGTATTTTAGAAGGTAATAAGATGGAACGCTGGTTGATGGATGCAGAGTATAATCAGAAGATTTTTCAGAGGATTACAGAGATTGCTAATACAAAGGACAAGTTGTCAGAGGTTCGTTGCTATGGTTATGCATACATGATATTTGCAGATATTGTTGAATATTACGGGAGTAGAAAAGATGAAAATTATCGTCTGAACACGGATGAGGTCGTGGTTGAAATCGTGCAGTATATTTATGACCATTTTTGTGAGGATTTGAGTTTGAAAACTTTGTCGGCTCATTTTGGAATGTCACCGCAGGCGTTTTCACATCGGTTCAATAAATATGTGCAGACGGATTTGCGGGCATTTATTAATGATATCCGTGTACAAAGAGTCGTTCAACTGAGCGAGAAAAAGGAAAATCGCGGGAAACCTCTGATGGATTTGGCACGGGAGTGCGGCTTTGTAAGTCAGATGACGTTTTATCGAAGTTATAAAAGAAACTTCCGATTCAGAAAAATGGAAGAAAGATAGATTAAGGAAAAAAGAACTCAGTATATGGGTTCTTTTTTTGTGTAATTTTACAAAAGAGAAATTATATAAAAAATAATATGGTGAAAATTCACAAAAAAATGGTTGCAAATTTGGTGATTATGTCCTTGAAAATCAGAAAATGGAAAATATGATATAAAGTGGTATATTTTTGATATTGAAACTGGAATTTAGTAATTATACAATAGAACTAAGTATAAAGAAAACAAAAACAGGAGGAAATTACAATGAAAAAAAGAATTTTGGCACTTTTACTTGCAACCGTAACCGCATTGGGATTAGTCGGATGTGGCGGTAATGGAGAAAAGGCTGATGCAGGAGACAGAACGGTGATCTATTATGCTTCATCTTATGTGACAGCGCAAGTGAGGGATGCGTATCTGGAATTAGTCAAAACATATAATGAAGGACAAGGTAAGGAAGATGGAGTCTACGTGCAGATGACAGAGAACTCCGGAGCGAATACCGGATTGGATTCAGCACTGAGAAGTGACTATATGTATGATGTACTTCAGTTAAACGATGATGAGTACAAGGCACTTGCAATGCAGGCAGGAGATTATTTTGTGACTTTAGATGATTATCTTACGGACGATGTGAAGACAGCAATGGCATGGGATGATATTCCGGAAAGTCTTGTGAACCGTTTTCGTATGAATACAAAAGCAGATGAGAATAATTTATTCCAGGCAGGAGCAGGCACATCGCTGTTAGCATTGCCAAACGGAAGTGACCCGCAGATTCTCTTCTATAATAAAGCAATTTTAGAAGATTGTGGAATCAATGTAATCTCTGTTCCGGAGGCGGATTTGGATACATACAACTCAGAAAACGGTGCAACATTGAAAGCACATGGATACGCTGAATATAAAGAAGCACCTTTTGCAGATGCAAAGAGCAGTAAAAATGAATCCGGTGCATTCGTGTATAAGGTGTTCAATGAATGTATCGCCATGAACTGGGAAGAGTTACGTTGTGTGGCACGTGCAATGCAGAAACAATACGGATATGACTATGGATTCATGAGTGAATGGTGGTTCAGCATGGGTTGGTCAGTAGGTGGCGATTGTATCGGATGGAACGTCGATAAAAATCAATATGAACTGACACTGACAGACAAGCAGGCAAACTATCTGGCACTCAGTGACATTACGGTAAATGGAACTTCTTATAGTAAAGGCGATGTTTTGTTCTATGAAGATAAGACGTTTTTAAATAACAATGCAGCAGAAAAATCTGCTTTATCCGGAAAGATTTATGAATTGCCGTCTACATACGATGCAATTTTGGAATTTAACCGTCTGGGTGTTCCGGCAGATAAAGATGCAGAAGCAGGTGTAAAGGGATATGGTGTTGCTCCGAACACAACAGCAAACCGTGCGACCAGATTTACATCAGGAAAGGACTGTCCGTTTTTAATTGAATACTTCTCAAATGCGGAATCTTATAAGAATGTGTTGGGCGATAAAGTTGGAATGACACTTCCGGCTCAATACAGAGAATATGCAGGCGGAAGCACATACAACAATGGCGGAACAGAGTATCTGAAGGTAATCGGTGAAACATATGACGGTGCAGTATACACCGGAGATTTACACTATGAAGGTGATACAGCCATTGTAGGAGAGTCTACGACTGCAAGTGAAGCAAGCGGATTCTTTATTCCGGCAAACACAAAGAACAAAAATTATGATGAAGCATTTAAATTCATCAGCTGGGCAGCAGGACCGGAAGGACAAAAGATTTTGGCAAAGGGAAATAACAAAGTTCCGAATCAGACATCTTATGGTCTTGGTGAATACAATACGGCAGAAGAAAGAATCGTATCGAATATGTGGGCAGGTGCTTATGTAGCACAAAAAGCAGATATCGGTGATTATACATATTTTACATCTGTTACATGGATTACAGAATGGTCACAAACATTTAACAGCAATGTACGTGAAGGTAAAACGACACTGACGGATTTCGGAAATGCAAAGAAATCAACTGCTGATACCACATTGAAAGGTATGAAGATTCGAATTAACGGAAGGTAATATTTATGAAGGTAACGGATAAGAAAAAAAGAAAATGGAAACGAGAGCAGAAACTTGCTCTCGTGGTATCCTTAATACCTTTGATAGGGTTTGTGATATTCAATGGATTTCCACTTGCGATTTCTTTTATCGGGATGTTTTGCAATGTAGACCTTTACGATTTGGGAAATATACAGTGGAATAATTTCGAAGGATTTAAATCGGTGTTCATTCCGAGACATGCCTTTGACTTGTTTTATTTTGACCTGTCAAAGTATTTTTACAAAGCAGTGCTGATTACGTTGTGGATCGCATCTGTACAGTTGGTAACACTGCTGATTGCCCTGACTATGGCGGCTTTATTACGTGAAAAATTCAAGGGCAGTAAGTTGTTTCAGATTCTGTTTTTTATACCGTATATTTGTTCCACTGTTGCAGTGGCATTAATGTTCCGGTGGATTTTTGACTGGGAAGGCGGTATTTTAAATTCCATCTTAGGAACCACGACAAAGTGGCTGGAAGACCCAAAGACCATGACATGGTGTATTATCATAGCGATTATCTGGCAGGCACCGGGATATGGTATCGTAATGTACAAGGCAGCATTTTCCAATATCAATAATGCATTGTACGAGGCGGCTGCAATTGACGGGGCAAATGCATGGCAGAAATTCCGTCATGTGACACTTCCGGGAATCAGTCCGACCACATTCTTCCTATTGCAGGCAGGTGTCAGTGCCGGATTCTTGACATATGACCTTGCAGTATTGGTGATTCCGGATGCATGGGGAATTCCGGGTGGAAACGGTTCCATGGGACTGACTTTGATGCGTTTGGTATATTTCCTGATCACGAACTCAACGACAACAGATGCTAACGGCGTAAGTTACATGGTTTCCTGTGCATGTGTCATCAGCTGGCTGTTGTTTGTGGTTACGGGAGTATTATCGATGATTCTGTTAAATAAAAGAGATAAGAGTGCGGCATAGGGGGTGAAACAGGTGAAGAAAAAATTATCAGTTGGAAAAATAATGATTTATGTTGTGATGATCGTATACACCTTGTTTTTATTTTTCCCTATTATGACCGTATTGATCACTTCTTTTGTTCCGACGGAAGAACTGGCAACAAACACCGGATTTGTATGGTTTTCTAAAAATGCGAACTTGGACGCATATGTGTCCATTTTCACCAATGACAGTTATCGTGATACGGTAGGACTTCCGGGACTTGTGCTTGGATTTATCAATACTATGTGGATGACTTTGACTCCGCTCCTTATCGGTCTTGTAACAGCAGGACTTTCCGGATTTGCCTTTTCGAAAATGAATTTCCCGTTTAAGGAGAAATTGTTTAAATTTTCGGTCATTATCCGTACGATTCCTTTGGGAGCATTTGGCGTGATATCCTATGTGTTCTATTCGAATATCGGATGGACGGGAGAAATGGGTTATCTTCCACTTATTATTCCGGGAATGTTTGGTGGTATCGGAACCATGTTCTTCTTGCGTATTTATTTTGACGGGATACCGGATTCACTCGTGGAAGCAGCGAAATTAGACGGAGCAGGATTTTTCGAGACGTTTTTTAAAGTCATGTTCCCGCTTGCAAAACCGGCATTCGTATCACAGTTCATCTTTGGATTTGTAGGTGGTTACAATAACTATCTTGGTCCAATGCTTTACTTACAGAATCAGCCGAAGTATGTAACGCTCCAATTGTACTTGAGCCAGATTCGGAGTCAGTTTCCGAATGCAGGAAGTGAGAATATCTACAGTGCGGCGGCTATCTTAGGTATGTTGCCTCTAATTGTGATTTATTGTTTTGTACAGAGATACTTTATCGAAGGTATTACAGTCGGAGGGGTGAAAGAATAATGATAAAAGTAATTTTAATCGGTGCCGGCGGAAGAGGCACTGCCTATGTGAAATATATGAAGAAGTATCCGGATAAATTCCGGATCGTAGGTGTGGCTGACCCGATTCGGGAACGAAGAGAGCACGTGAGAGAAGTG
>CAZXQK010000103.1:0-5145 GCA_964642785.1 uncultured Faecalimonas sp. | reverse complement strand
CAGCAATCTGAATGTATCCATCCGCCATTTGAAGTGTAGTCTGACCAATTTCCACCCATGTATCCTCATTATCCCATTTCATGCAAATACTGAGTGCAGAGTCGAGCAGCGATATTTTAATAGAAAATCCCCGTGTCTCATCCTGATTCATAAAATCAAATTTATCTGTTGAAAATCTCTCATTCTGAAAGTAAAGCCATACAACATCAGAATAAAACACGATCATTTCACTACTGTTTCCTGAATCAAGGGTGTCATTCCTTTCTGCACCGATAACTATGGCAAAACAGTCGGATGTCGGAACAGCTACTGTTCCATCATCATTCATGACATCTTTTCTTTGTATATAAGGTACATCAAATGTCATTTCAAAATTGGAATACTGCATTTTTGTGGACAAATATCCTGTACCAACATTGCGGAACATCAACACACTGGAATCTTTGTAATTTTCAATTGCAATATAAGATTTTTCTGTACCATTTGTTGCCGCCGATAGTAAATCTGACTGAAAATAATTTGCGTTGAAATAGCCCTGTTCAAAATCTTCTTCCATATTGCAGTTTTCCGGCTGACTGTATAAATAGGTGCAAATTTTTACATTTTTTACTGTTGCTCCGCAGGATCCACTCTGGATAAATCCGATTCTGCCTTCCCCACTTGTGGTGATCCTGGTATCTGCAAGCACCTTATTTCCTGCTTTTACAATCAGCGTCTGATCCGTTTTAAATTCCATGCTCAGGCTGACTGCCGAGGTAAGACTTCCCAAAACAATCTCGTCTGCAAGTGCCTGTTCCTTCTGATACTCATCAATCAGAATCAGACTTGCAGAAAGACCTCCCTTATTTTTAAAACGCAATTCCACATTGCCGGCATCACCAAGATTGGCTTTTGTGTTTTTTAAACCAAAAGCCACCGCAAATGTTTCTCCTTCCGGAAGTTTTGAAAATGCAATGTCTGCCTGCATTTTCAAAACATGATCACACAAAGCATTTTTTTTCGCTATTGTCTTTGTAATCAACTTTGTAGACTCTGTGCTTTCCGCTGGAAAAATCAAACTCCCGTCTTTCGCAATAACATCTTCATCCATATTGCTCCAGACAGCTCCACTGATTTCATTCGCATACGAAGTTTCATCTATAACACTTTGACTACTTCCCGCATGAGCAGGAATGGTACACATATTTCCAACTGTAAGAACAGCTACAATTGCCAAACTTAACCATTTTCTTTTATTCATGATCATTTCCTCAATTATTTAATATTCTTCATCCACTCATCCCAATTTTTTTCAACATCACTCACATAATCATTCCAGAAATCATCTGCTGATTTTCTCTCTCCGGTATTACGGGTTGTGAATGCCGGAATCACGTTGGTAATACCAAAACTTCTGGCATTTGTTTCTTTGTACACCACATGTCTGTTTGTTGCTTCCATTGTAACGAACTGCTTTGTTGTTTCGCTGATGCCAAACACGCTTGTTCCGAACCTGCTCATTTTTGAATAGTCAGCCGTTTTTGAATCCATGGTCAGCGGTAATGTTGTACCAAGAGAATCTAAATAATACTGATATCCTTCATCTGAATATAAGAATTTCAAAAATAATTTCGCACCCTCCTTACAGTTCGAATAATTAGGAATAAAAGCAGTTTCCGAAGCAAAATTACTTGCCATTGAATTTCTCGCACTGTCAACATAGTCCCAATCTGCAACTGACACATTCATTCCATCAACTGAATAGTCCGTGCCATTTTTGTAGTCATCCAAAGTTTTTTCGCCATCGGTTACACTATCAATTGCAGCGACCAATTTTACCAGTTCAGACTCTTTTTTTACCGTACTCAATTTGTCAGTAATACTTGATATAACCGGAGTACGCATCATCTTAAATCCGTCTGCTGAACCCTGAGACTGCATTTCTGTCTCAAACCAGCTTCCGTTTACCATCATCGCACATTCACCTTGAAGAAATTTTGTCTGCATGGTTGCATGGTCATATGTGTTTGATGCCGGGAGCACATTCTCTGATGTCACAATTTCTTCCAATGCTTTTAATGTCGCATAACGTCCATCATTTTTATTTGTCAAAAGTTCTTTACTTGGAGATGTACCATTTTCATCTACCGAAGCATAGAAGTTGTTTGTATAATAATCATATCCACAATATTGTGCAAAGAACACGTCATTCATCCATGTCCAATATCCCTGTGGTGAGAAATGGCACCATGGAACAATATCATTTTCCAACAGGGTATCACATACATAAGCAAGTTCTTTAGTTGTTCTAGGAAGTTCCTCAATACCTGCCTCTTTCAACAGTTTCTCATTGTAAACAATTCCTATCACTCCACCACCGTAAGTCAGCATGTAATAATTTCCATCCGCAGAAATCTGAGACTGCAGATAGGAGTCCTGAAATTTGTCACCTATGGTTTTTGACTCTCCGTCCACGGTAGTTTCCAAAATATCGTTTAACGGCTCCATATATTTTGTCATATCATTTTGAATATACAGATAAAGATCCGTTGTATCGACATCCGGCATTCCAAAGGAAGTGGATACCGCAGATGCACTCGCCGTGGCATTGATCGTAACATGATATTCCGGATATTTTTTTTCAAATTTTTCAACCATTGTATCCAGCCATTCCCGTCCCAATCCTGCATTCCAATATGTAATCTCAATCTCCTTTTCAGAATTACTTGATTTTTTACCTTTTGTTCCACATCCTGTCAGGCATGTTGCAGTCATCAGACCTGCCAGCATAACCGCTGTCACTTTTTTTATTGTTTTCATCTTCATATCGTCGTCTCCTTCTTAACCTTTCAATCCTCCGATTGACACACTACTTGTCATTGTTTTATTAAATACCGCAAACAAAATGATAGACGGCAGACATACCAAAACGCATGCTGCGAATAACAGATCCAGTCTCATTCGTGCAGTCATCTCAATATTAAATTGATAAATTCCCACCGGTAATGTTGGTAAATTTGGCAAATACAGCATTGCTCCTTCATACGAATTCCAACTGGTCACCCAATTCGATAAAAATAGTGCACCAAAAATCGGCTTTACCTGAGGAAACATTACTCTGAAAAAAATGGCAAAATCCCCGGCACCATCTATCTTGGCTGCTTCAGCATAACTCCATGAAAGGTTTTTCACGAATGAAATATAATACAACACAGAAAACCCAAATACCTGTGGAAAAAATACCTGTGCATAATTATCGATCAAATGCAGATCATCCATTAACTTATAGGCCGCACCACCCGTACCATATAGTGGAAGCGTTGCCATAACCAATATAATCGGATAAATCCATTTGCTCCCCGGAAACGTATATTTTGTAATGGCATATGCTAACGTCAGCGAAAAAAACTGCATCGTAAAGGTTCCAATCACTGAAAACCATACACTGTTAAATAACATATCAAAAAAACCATTGCCATTTACTTCCAATCCGGTAAATACTTCCAGATAATTTGACCATTTCCATGTAGTCGGCAATCCAAACGGATTCATGATCAGATCGGTATGTTCTTTTAACCCTGCCATGATCATCCACAACAGAATATAAAGGTAACTGGCAGCTATAACTGCAAAAATCACCGACATAAAACAATGCAGGATAATCTCCGAACGGGATTTTCGTCGAAAACGTTTCAATTTCATTTCTGCCACCTCCTAATACTCTACTTCTTCTATCACATTATCTGTTACTTTTCGAACCAGTAACGATATGGTCACCGCAATTACTGACAGACACATACCGACTGCTGCCATATAATTATAAGCATTCGTTGATGCATAATTTCCCGTTCCATTCAATACCGTTACGTACATCCAGGATGTGATGGTATGCGTTCCATAGTCTCCTCCGGTAAGCAAAAATACCTGACCGCTTGCCGAGAATATCGCACATGCCTGAAGTACCATCTGCAGTGCCACAGTCGGCCACATCATCGGTACTATGATTCTGGTAAGTTCTGTCCACCATGTTGTTCCGTCTATATAACCGGATTCCAGTACTTCTTCCGGTATCCGTGCAAATGCACCGCCCCAGATGATCAAATTTCCCGGTATACAAAGCCATATATACTGCGCAATGACCACCTTATTAGCATATCGCGTTTCTCTCAGTAACTCAGGTACATAATCCAGACCATCTACCTGTGCAACTGTCTTTGCGATCAGTCCCTCCGGACCGATAATACGCAAAAACACCATCGCAAATGCTACAGAAAATATCAACCCCGGAAGGAAGAAGATAATTCGAAATGCAGTTGCCCCCGGTATTTTCTTATATATAAAATAAGAAACCAATACCTGAAACGGGAACATCAGTGTTCCAATCCCCCAGGTCAATAATGTATTTTTCAACACAACCAAAAGTTCCTCATTTCCCTCTGTCAGTCTTCCAAAAAACCGTTGGAAATTTTCCAAGGTAAACTGTCCCGTTCTGTCTGTAAATGCCATAAAAAATGCCGAAACATTCGGATAAATATAAAAGACAACCCAGTCAATGATTGGAAGACCCACACAAAACAGAATAAACAGTTTGGTTTCCAGCTTCATCTTTTTCTTCTTAGTTGTTTTCATGCTGTTTCCCCTTTCGGATGATCATTGCAATACATATGGATGCCATTGCCACCAGCACTGTACTAACAGCAACGGAAATTACAATCGGTGAAATGCTGTCAGGTTCATTCCCCTGTGTCTGAGCAGAGGTTGCCAGATATTCATTTCCATCTCCGTCAATCCACTTCGCATATAGTGTTGTTGCTTCTGTAACGACTGTGTCAAAATCATATACCGTACCATCACCTAAACACCATTCTTTAAATACATTTCCGTCTTTAATCGGGTTTTCCGGTTTCGCTACACGATATGTATTTTCAGCAGTCGCCATCTGTTCTTCTGTCTGATCTCCGGTGACAAATGTCACTTTGTTGTCCTTCATACGGACATACTGATTCTGCTCGTCATCCGTAAATAGTGTATACTTATAATCAAAAGTCATATCCTTTCCGGACAGATGCACATTCATTTTTCGGGTATCATCATCAATAGAGTATGTTCCCCATTCTGTCACAGAATCCGTCGAAAGCCTTCCAATGGAACTTTCATCTTCCAAAA
>CAZXQK010000102.1:0-5148 GCA_964642785.1 uncultured Faecalimonas sp. | reverse complement strand
AAAAAACCAAAGAAGATTCTGGAGGTTGGTACAGCTGTCGGTTTTTCTGCCATTCTGATGAGTGAATATGCGCCAAAAGATTGTAAGATTACCACGATAGAAAAATATGAAAAACGGATTCCGATTGCACGGGAGAATTTCAAGCGTGCAGGAAAAGAAGAACAGATTACGCTGATGGAAGGCGATGCACTGGAAGTACTAAAGGGGTTGGATGAGACCTATGATTTTATTTTCATGGATGCAGCGAAAGGGCAGTATATTTATTATATGCCGGAAGTGGTGCGCCTGCTTTCAAAAGATGGAGTTCTCGTTTCGGACAATGTGCTGCAGGATGGAGATATTATTGAGTCCCGCTTTGCGGTGGAAAGAAGAAACCGCACCATTCACAGTCGTATGAGAGAGTATCTGTATGAATTAAAACATCACAGATTGTTGGAGACCTCCATTATTCCGTTAGGAGATGGAGTGGCACTTAGTATTAAAGTAAGAGAGGATTAGATGAGATGGCAAGACATCCTGAATTGTTGATTCCGGCAAGTAGTCTGGAAGTGTTAAAAATAGCAGTTATATTTGGGGCTGATGCGGTGTATGTCGGCGGAGAGGCCTTTGGACTTCGGGCGAAAGCAAAGAACTTTTCTATGGAAGAAATGCGGGAAGGTATTGCGTTTGCACATGAACATGACGTGAAGGTATATGTGACTGCAAATATTCTTGCACACAATGATGATTTGGAAGGTGTAAGGACGTATTTTGAGGAATTAAAGGAAATCAAACCGGACGGATTGATTATCGCTGATCCGGCGATTTTTGAAATAGCAGGGGAGGTATGCCCGGAGATAGAACGTCATATCAGCACGCAGGCAAATAATACGAACTATGGAACGTTCCGTTTCTGGCACAGGCAGGGTGCTACCCGCGTGGTGACAGCGAGAGAACTGTCATTGGAAGAAATTAGGGAAATCCGTGCGCATATTCCGGAGGATATGGAAATTGAAACCTTCGTACATGGAGCCATGTGCATTTCCTATTCAGGCCGCTGCCTGCTCAGTAATTATATGGTAGGACGGGATGCAAACCAAGGAGCCTGTACACATCCTTGCCGTTGGAAATATTCGATTGTAGAGGAAACAAGACCGGGTGAGGTTATGCCGGTGTTTGAAAACGAGCGTGGAACATATATCTTTAATTCTAAGGATTTGTGTATGATTGAACATCTTCCGGAATTACTGGAAGCAGGTGTGGACAGTCTGAAGATTGAAGGGCGTATGAAGACGGCTCTTTATGTGGCAACGGTGGCAAGAACCTATCGGAAGGCATTGGATGATTATCAGGTTTCTCCGGAACTGTACCGACAGAATATGCCTTGGTATCTGGATCAGATTTCCAATTGCACTTATCGGCAGTTTACAACCGGATTCTTCTTTGGAAAACCGGACGAGGAAAGTCAGATTTATGATAACAACACCTATGTGAAAGAGTATACGTACCTTGGTATCATCGGAGAAGAAAAAGATGGAACGTATCGCATAGAACAGAGAAATAAATTCTCCGTAGGTGAGAAAATCGAAGTGATGAAACCGAATGGAGATAACATAGAAGTGACTGTAAAACGGATTCTTACAGAAGATGGAACAGAGCAGGAAAGCGCACCACATCCGAAGCAGGTATTGTATGTGGATTTGGGAATCGCTGTAGACCAATATGATATTTTAAGAAGACAGGAACCAAAAATGGAGACTGCGGGCTAGAAATAGTCCCGCAGTTTTTCAATTGCACTTTTTTCAATTCTGGACACGTAAGAGCGACTGATTCCGAGTTGTTTCGCAATTTCACGTTGGGTGTACTCTTCCTGATTATAAAGTCCGTATCGCATTTTTAATACCAATCGCTCACGAGGGGATAATACAGATTCGATTTTGTCATAAAGAAGTACAATATCATCTTTTAAGGCAATTTTAGAATGAATATCAGTGTCTCCTGCTTCCATAATATCATATAATTGAATTTCGTTTCCTTCTCTGTCGGTTCCGATTGGTTCGTAAAGAGAAACTTCTTTGGAGATTTTTTTTCGTGAACGGAGCATCATGAGAATTTCATTTTCAATACAGCGTGCGGCATAGGTTCCGAGCCGGCTGTTTTTATCGGGATTGAATGTGGTAATGGCCTTGATAAGTCCAATGGTGCCAATGGAAATTAAATCTTCCTGATTTTCTTCTAAATGCTGGTATTTTTTCATGACATGAGCAACCAGACGCAGGTTACGTTCAATTAGAATATGCTTTGCTTCCAAATCCCCCTCGAGGTATTTTTGCAGATAATACTGTTCCTCCTCCGCAGAAAGTGATGGTGGAAATGTCTTCAAGATAGCACCTCTGGGCGTAGTTGATATTAGTTTATGTTGGGACAAAATGATTGTTGACAAAGGAAAAGGAAATATGCTAGTATACTGGTAACATCAAAAGGACACATACATTCGAAGTTCAAGTGTTCATAAAACGCTTTTCAAAAAAGCGTATCCGAATTTCAAAGCGTATCAGCCGAAGAATTTCAAAATTGATGAAATGAATAAATGGGAAGGAGAGTGCAGGCAATATGTTTAGCACGGTGTTATCTGCAACTTTGGAAGGACTTCAAGTGGAGTTCATTCATGTGGAAGCAGATGTGAGTAACGGGCTGCCGATGTTTCATTTAGTAGGATATTTGTCCTCTGAAGTGAAAGAGGCAGGTGACCGGGTGCGAAGTGCGATTCGCAATTCGGGATTTGTTTTGCCGGCAAAAAAGATGGTAGTGAATCTTTCACCGGCAAATATCAGGAAAAAAGGAAGTATTTTTGATTTACCTATTGCAGTTTCAGTGCTTACGGCATTGGAAGAAATGGAGGAAAGCAGGGTAAAAGATACGCTGTTTGTAGGAGAACTGAGTTTGGACGGCAGCGTAAAACAGGTTCCGGGAATTTTGCCGATTGTTCTTGCTGCAAAGAAGCAGGGAATCAAACGGTGTATCATTCCGAAAGAGAACCAAAGAGAAGGGGAACTGGTAACGGGAATGGAAGTAATTGGTGTCAGTACATTGGAGGAAACATACCATTTGTTACATGGCGCCATACAAAGAAAGGAGTGCGGACGAAAAGACAGGCAGAGCTATTTGATTCAGGAGGATCATGCAGAAGATTTTGCAGAGATCAAAGGACAGCATTTGGTGAAACGTGCTGCGGAGATTGCAGTGGCAGGAAATCACAATCTGCTGATGATGGGAGCCTGTGGTGCAGGAAAGACGGCGATTGCCAAACGACTTCCGGGGATTCTTCCACCTTTGACCATAGAAGAAAGTCTGGAACTTACTATGATTTACAGCATTTTGGGAGAGGTGGATGGGTATGCACCGTTAAAAACAAAGCGACCTTTCCGGGAGGTGAATGCAACGATTACTCAGGCAGCTCTTCTAGGCGGTGGAAAGATACCAAAACCCGGTGAAATCAGTCTGGCTCACAAAGGTGTTTTGTTTTTGGATGAAATTGCAGAGTTTCAGAGAAATGTTTTGGAATCGCTGAGGAAACCTTTGGAAGAACATCGGATAAAAATCGTACGGGAAAAAGGAGAGTATGAATTTCCGGCAGATTTCCTTCTTGTGGCAGCCATGAATCCCTGCCCTTGCGGAAATTATCCGGATTTGAACCGATGCACCTGCACGATGACTCAGATTCAGAATTATGTTGGCAGGTTAAGTCAACCGTTTTTAGATCGCATAGATTTGTGTGTGGAGGTTCAAAAAGTTCCTTATGGAGATTTGATGGCAGAGCAGAAAGAAGAATGTTCGGCAGATATTCGGGAACGGATTTTAAAGGCAAGAACACTTCAACGGGAACGGTATAAGGAAGAAGGAATTCTAACGAATTCACAGCTTGGAATGCAGAAAATGGAAGAAGTCTGTCGGTTGGGAACAGCGGAAAAGGAGATTATGGAGAAGGCTTACGAAAAACTTCATTTATCTGCAAGAAGTTATCATAAGGTGCTGCGGGTTGCAAGGACTATTGCAGATTTGGATGGAGAAGAAGAAATAGAGGGAAAACATTTACGGGAAGCATTGAGCTATCGGCTTGCAGATTATGGACAGGGAAGGAGAGGTTAGAAATGAAGTACGAATATTGGTTTGCGAATGTCAAAGGAATCAGTTATCGCAGAAAACAGGAAATACGAGGAGAAATAATGGATTTAAAGGCACTTTTTCTCATGGAAGAGGCAATGCTGAAAAAAATCCATTTACAGGAAAAGGAGAAAGAAGCGATTAGAAAAAGCATCGCAGATTGGGATTTGGAACAAGAGTACCGAAAATTACAGAAGCAGGGAGTAAAGTTTGTTACAGTTTTTGACAGAGAGTATCCGGAGAGATTACGCAACATTGATTCGGCACCTTATGCACTTTATATCAAGGGAAAATTGCCGGAAGAAGGAAAAAAGACAGTTGCGATCGTAGGAGCAAGAGAATGCAGCCCTTATGGAGAGAGCATGGCAAAAAGGTTCGCAAAAAGTTTTGCACAGGCAGGGATACAGATTATAAGCGGCATGGCACGAGGGGTAGACAGTGCAGGACAGAGGGGTGCCATAGAAGCAGGCGGAGAAAGTTTTGGTATTTTAGGATGTGGTGTAGATATTTGTTATCCGAGGGACGAAATCGGACTTTACATGGATCTGTTGCAAAATGGCGGTGTGATATCGGAATTTCCGCTTGGGACGAAGCCTTTACCACGACATTTCCCGGCGAGAAATAGAATTATCAGTGGAATGGCTGATGCGGTTTTGGTAATGGAAGCGAAAGAAAAGAGTGGTTCCTTAATTACAGCGGATATGGCATTGGAACAGGGAAAAGATGTGTATGCTCTTCCGGGACCTGTAAACAGTCTGTTGAGCAAGGGGTGCAATCATCTTATCAAGCAAGGGGCAGGAGTGCTGACTTCGCCGGAAGAACTTCTGGAGGAATGGGGATTATGTGCTTGCGAAAATCAACAAAAAACGGGGCAAAATAAAATTTCTCTTGAAAGTGCTGAGAAATTAGTGTATAGTTGCCTTGATTTCAACCCAAAAACTCCAGAGCAACTCATGAACATGACAAACTGTTCGATTACAGAGCTGCTGGATATTTTAGTGGGGT
>CAZXQK010000101.1:0-5193 GCA_964642785.1 uncultured Faecalimonas sp. | reverse complement strand
TTATGTTTATGGAAATAATTGATCATATACGCAAAGTCTTCCGGCGTTCCGTATCGTGATGTCGGTGCATAATATCCGGTCACCTGATATCCCCATGAACCATCAAAAGGATGTTCTGCAATTCCCATAAGTTCAATGTGCGTATAACCCATTTCCTTAATATATTTTGTCGCCTCTACCGCAAACTCACGATAAGTATAAAACCCCTCATCCTCTCTGCCGGGATGTCGTTTCCACGAACCGATATGCACCTCATAAATCGAAACCGGATGATCATGATATTCCCAATTTTCTCTTGTTTCCATCCATTTATCATCTGACCATTTCAAACTGCTGATATCACTGATTCGTGACGCCGTCCCCGGTCTGACTTCTGCATGATTTGCAAACGGGTCTGCTTTATACAAACGCTCGTCTTCCTGCGTTCTGATGCAATACTTGTATAACATTCCAAGCTTTGCATTATCTACAAAACAGGTATATATTCCCAAAGGTTCCTGTCGTTCCATCACGTTGATATCTGTTTTCCAGTCATTAAACTCCCCGACAACGGAAACCGATGCCGCATTTGGTGCCCAGACAGCAAAATATACGCCTTTCTTATCTCCTTCTTCCACAATATGAGCACCCAGTTTTTTATAAATCTCATAATGTGTACCTTGTCCGAATAAATATTGGTCTAATTCTCCAATTTCATATGTTTTGCTCATGTCCATACACTCCCCCGCCAACAGGCTATCTAAAATCTTCTTCTCTCAAAATAATGCGTCCTGCTTCGTCTTTATTTTTGCCAAACAGTTTTTTAATCATTTTTTTCACAGTCAGTCTGTTTGCATTTTCAATTGCATCATCTATAATTGCCTTTACATCTGCAACCGTAACCGCTTTTTCTTCTCTTTGAAGTATATCAATGTCACTGTACAAGGCCAAAATTCCCATTTCATCAATCTTGTAACCGTTTTCCTTTGCATAAGTCTGACCAAATGTCACAAGTTCGTCATTTATAAATACCGGAAGTTCTATTTTAGAGGTGAATTTTTTTGCAAAATTCGGATATGCCGCAAACAACTTTTCAACTGCTTTTCTCTCATCTTCCATTACCACAAGTAATTCTCCGGTCTGTCCTTCCATGAGTCCGCACAGTTCTTCTACCGTATTTCGATTTAACTTGGAAGCACTTTCAATAACAAGTGCTCCGCCATGCAGTTTTTCCACAATCTCACCGGCACTCTTTTTGTTCAACGCCCTTGCATTTACGATGGCAACTTTTCCTTGTTTCATTTTTCGGGCTTTTTGAATTGCCTTTACAATATTTACTGCGAGAACCGTTTTTCCGGAACCTTTTCGTCCGACGATCACCACATTTCCCATTCTGGACGTTCCATATCGCGACTTGCAGCACTTATCCTCCTGAAGTACCTTTACAATCTGCTCACTCATTCCATGTACCGGGACAAAGTAAGAAAACAATTTCTTTTGTTCTTCCGTAAGTCCGGCTTTTAAGCCAATCTCACTGTGTGCTTCCAAATCATATCTTCCCTGCACCACAAATCCGGTGTCGTAATTATTTTTTGCTCCCGTCTCATCCATAATCGGATTCGGAACACTCGTTTCCGGAATAACCGGTTCTACAATCGGTGTTTCATCCGGCACCTCTACCCTTGCCGCATTCGCAAGTGCCTTTGCAGACAGCGCAATCTCCTGTGTATTGCCAAGCTTAATTCCTTCCTCTTCCTGTTCCGGCGGAGTAAAATCTCCCATCTCTGCAAGTTCTTTCGCAACTATTTCTTCCATTTCCGTCGTTTCTGTGTGCGATGCTCCCATATCTATGGCAGACAATTGCTCTACCACTTTTTGTATCAATGGTTTATCTTCCACGATTTCATCTGTATCCTTAGAAATCTTCTGTGCATCAATCTTCGCCGACTCTTCTTCTAATTCTTCCATCAGTTTACGAACGTCCGCTGGAAGAATCTCTTCATTTTCTTCCGGCGCCGGTGTTTCCTCAACTTCCGGTGTATCTTCAATCTCAGGTTCTTTTGCAACTTCAAAACGACTCATGTATTTCTCCTGCTGCAGTGGTGTCAATGGTTTGTACCCCATTTTCAATTCCATCGCTTTGTAAATAAATTTTCCTTCACTGAACCAAAGTATTAAATCGTCACATTCTTCCAAACACTCTTTTATCATTCCTGCCTGTTTATACAATTCAGCAAGCTCGTATGCCCATTTCTCCACATATTCCGCTTTCTTAAATTCTTCCAAGACGGCAATCTGCTCCTTCAACGGTGCATCCTGACTTTTCAAAATCTTGTATTGAAAAATGAATCTGTTAGAATCATTCGGTGCGAGTTTCAAAAACTCCTCGTAGCAATCCTTCGCTTCTTCCAACTCATTCATCTTCAGTGCAAGCATTCCAAGACGATAAATAATCTTCTTGCTGTCTGACTGGCGGTCAAAAGCCTTAAACAAAATCTCCCGGCTCTTTTGATACTCTCCATTGTACTCATATATTTCACTGACAGCACAAAGCACTGCGACATTCTTCACCTTGTTCCAATCAATGCCTTCCGCAATATCATAAGCTTCCTTGTAAGACTTGTTTTCTAAGCATTTAAGCATCTGTTCTGTTTTTTGACGATATTCGTGTTTATCCACTGTATTCACCCCTGTTAAACTTTCATACTTAATATATTTCATTCTAACACACACGTTATCTGATGTCAAAAAGGTTGTAACAGAAATGTAACATTTTTTCAAACACAAAAATGGCAACCATCATACATCTTTATAATGGCCGCCACTTCGTATTCACTTATATTCATTTGTATCAATTTTATCTACATATTTGGAGGCTTTCTGCGATATAAACCTGTTCGCCTATCTTTAAAGTTATACCTGTTCCCTTCTTCTTATTTTTTCTCTTTGATGTTTCTTTACACATCCTGTTACATAACTTTAATCTTTCATGTGGTATCTTTTCAATATGTCTGCAAATATATCGTCTCTCTTTATTTCGTCCAGATTCCTCTATACTCTCCAAATCTTCTTTTCATCTTCATATCTCTCTGGAATTATAATCTATGGTAAAGGCTTTCATCACAGGTTCTTACATTTGCCGTACCACTAACATATTGAATTATAGATTCCGAACTGTCCATTGGATTCACGCCTTTCTTTCTTTTGTTAAGTTCATGGTATCACCAAACGCATTATTTGTCAACACTATTTTTGAATTTTATTTATGTTTTCCCTCATTTTGTTTATTCATTTATAATTTTCTGAAAATTACAGACAGTCAAAAAAACAGCCCGGCATCCGCCGGACTGCAATTTTATGATTTATCCTTTATAATAGTTGATCAGACATCCTTTCAGGATAATTTCTCTTTCATTATCTGTAAGGTCTCCGAGTTTCAATTCGATTTCTTTCAAATCACCGTCAACCACATAAGCTTTGATGACATCCCACTTTTCTTCCACAGCTGTTCTGATGTTCGGAACAAAGATATAGTCACCATTCTTGAAAGAAAGTGCTTCGTGTTTTTCCTCCGTAATAAACGGAAGCATGCCCCAGTTAATCAAGTTAGAGCGATAACGCTTGGTTGCATATTCGTTAGCAATATTTGCCCAACCACCGAGAACCTTCTGGCAGGATGCAGCCTGCTCACGGGCAGAACCATCTCCCGGTTTTACTGCAAAAATCGTGCTTCCCACGCCAAGATTACCTTCGCCGGCTTCCGGATAAACTCTGCGGATCATTTCCATTACCGGTTTCAGTTCTTCCAGTGCCTCTAACGGACAACTGCCTGTTTCAATCGCTTTCTGTGCCTTCTGCACTTCTTTCGCACGGCCCACATAAGCCGGATCTTTTCTCGACAAAGCAAACTCTGCAAGTCCAAGCGGGTTTGACCGATAAGAAGAAGTCTCTCCGGAAGGAATCAACTCATCAGTTGTAGTAACCGGATCATGGATCTCCGAAACCACTTTCAACACCAGATTCTCCGGGAGTGCTGACATTGCAGGCCAGTCCTTGATATTTGGTCCAAACTGAATCTCTACGCTCGGATCAGCCACGCCCTTGCTGTCAAACACACGATTTTCGTAAATACTTGCATCAAAATGATACTTCGGTGCTTTGTATTCTCTGTCCATCACGTCTGCTGCTGATGTCAGATATCCCTTGTTTGCCGCTGTCGCCGCAATAGAACGTGCATCCATAAGAGCCACAGAAGAAATCTGTCCGCTCTGTAACTTAGACCCTTCACGATTCGGGAAGTTTCTGGTCGAGTGACGGATACTCAACGCATTGTTTGCAGGAGTATCTCCCGCGCCAAAGCACGGACCGCAGAATGCAGTCTTCACAATGGTTCCTGCCGCCATAAGGTCAGCTACAGCACCATTTCTGACAAGTTCCATATACACTGGTGTACTGGCCGGATATACACTAAGCGTAAATGCATCAGAACCTATGTTTTTCCCACGCATAATCTCTGCCGCTGCACAAATGTTTTCAAATCCACCGCCGGCACAGCCTGCAATAATTCCCTGTTCCACATAAAGTCTTCCGTTACGCACTTTATCCTGCAGTGAATAGTCCACAGCACCGTCCAGGCTTACCAGTGCTCTTTGTTCCACATCATGAAGCACGTCTTTTAAGTTTGCATTCACTTCATCTATGGTATACACATTACTTGGATGGAATGGCATTGCAATCATCGGTTTAATCTTGCTCAAGTCCACATAAACCACACCGTCATAATAAGCAACCGCACCCGGATTCAATTCTTTATAATCCTCTGCTCGTCCATGTGTCTCATAGAATTCACGAATGGTTTCATCGGTTTTCCAGATCGATGAAAGACAGGTTGTCTCTGTGGTCATAACATCGATTCCAATACGGAAATCCGCACTTAATTTTGCTACACCGGGTCCGACAAATTCCATCACCTTATTATTTACATAACCATTTCCGAAAGTCGCACCGATGATCGCAAGTGCAACGTCCTGTGGTCCAACACCAATTGACGGTTCTCCGTCCAGATAAACAGCAACTACACCCGGCATTTTGATGTCGTATGTTTTATTCAATAATTGTTTTACCAGCTCCGGACCGCCTTCGCCCATTGCCATGGTACCAAGTGCACCATAACGGGTATGACTGTCAGAGCCTAAGATCATTTTTCCTCCGCCT
>CAZXQK010000100.1:0-5275 GCA_964642785.1 uncultured Faecalimonas sp. | reverse complement strand
CATTATAATGAGAAACCCATTATCGAAGAAGGTGGTTGAAATTCAGCCATCCGGAATACGAAAATTTTTTGACATTGTAAGTGAAATGCCGGATGCAATTTCATTGGGTGTCGGCGAACCGGATTTTGATACACCATGGCGTATCCGTGAGGAAGGGATTTATTCATTGGAAAAGGGAAAGACTTTTTACACATCAAATTCCGGTTTGAAAGAATTAAAAATAGAGATTTGTAAATACTTGGACAGAAAAGTAAACGTACAGTATGATTACAGAAACGAAGTGATCGTAACGGTAGGCGGAAGCGAAGGAATTGATATTGCCCTGCGCGCCATGTTGGATGAAGGTGATGAAGTGCTGATTCCACAGCCTAGTTATGTATCTTATCTGCCATGTACGATACTGGCAGATGGCGTGCCGGTTTCGATTCCGTTGCAGGAAAAGAATGAATTTAAGTTGACGGCAGAGGAACTGGAGACTGCGATCACACCGAAGACAAAGGTTCTGATCATGCCGTTTCCGAACAATCCGACGGGCTCCATTATGACGAAAGAAGATTTAGAGCCGATTGTGGAGATTGTAAAAAAATATGATTTATTTGTAATTTCCGATGAGATTTATTCGGAACTGAGTTATAAGGGGAAACACGTTTCCATTGCAAGTTTTGAAGGCATGAAGGAAAGAACGATTCTGATCAACGGATTTTCCAAAGGGTATGCCATGACGGGATGGAGGCTTGGATATGCCTGCGGTCCGAAGGAGATCATTGAGCAGATGGTAAAGATTCATCAGTTTGCCATTATGTGTGCACCGACAAACAGTCAGTATGCCGCAGTGGAGGCACTCAGAAGCTGCGATAAGGAAGTAGAAGAAATGCGGGAAGCATATAACCAGAGAAGACGATTTTTGATGAACGAATTTCAACGGCTGCATATCCGGTGTTTTGAACCGTTTGGTGCATTTTATGTATTTCCGTGTATCAAGGAGTTTGGTATGACTTCCGAAGAATTTGCCATGCGTTTCTTAGAAGAAGAAAAGGTAGCGGTTGTTCCGGGAACTGCATTCGGTGATTGCGGAGAAGGTTTCCTGCGTATCTCTTATGCGTATTCCATTGAGGAATTAAAGGCAGCGTTTGAAAGACTGGAACGGTTTATTAACCGATTGAGGGCAGAAAAATGTTAAACATAGTTTTATACGAACCGGAGATTCCGGCAAATACTGGAAATATCGGAAGAACCTGTGTGGCAACAGGGACAAGACTCCATCTGATAGAACCGCTTGGATTCCGTTTGGACGAGAAATCGTTGAAACGTGCAGGTATGGATTATTGGAAAGACTTGGACGTGACAACGTATATTGATTTTGATGATTTTATGGAGAAAAATCCGAATGCCAAGATTTATATGGCGACAACCAAAGCACCGAATGTATATACAGATATCGAGTACGAACCGGACTGCTATATTATGTTTGGAAAGGAAAGTGCAGGAATACCGGAGGAAATTTTGGTACATCATAAAGAAGAAAGTATTCGGATTCCGATGGTGGGCGATATTCGTTCGCTGAACCTTGGAAATTCAGTAGCAGTTGTCCTCTATGAGGCACTCAGACAGAATCACTTTACAGACATGACAAAAGAAGGACATTTACATCGTTTGGAGTGGGAAGAATGAGATATAAAAAAAGCGTGTATACCACATTTGCAATGGTTTCACAGGTTGGACTCAGCATGGTGGTGCCGATTTTATTATGCACGTATGCGGGGGTATGGCTGGAAGAACGGTATGATTTTCCGTATACGGTTATTATGATTGTAGTTGGCGTTTTGGCAGGCATCAGAAATGTCGTTGCCATTGTAAAGCGTATGCAACAGATTGCAGAGGAGGAGTCAGATGAAGAATAGCACATTGAAGGAGTTGCTGATTGGCATTGGAATTGTCGGCATTGTTTCTCAGATTTTGTGTCTGATTTTATTCGACAGACATTTGTATCATGCTATTGGACTGTGGACAGGGATTGGTATTTCTATTGTGATTACCATTCATATGCAGCGGTCCATTGAAGACGGGCTGGATATTGCAGGTGATGCAGGCGTCAAACATATGAAAACAGCGTATCTTCTAAGAACGGGAATTTCTGTTCTTGTGATGGCGGCAGTCATGTATTATGGCTGGGGAAATCCGCTCACGATTCTTTTGGGGATTATGGCGCTGAAGATTGCAGTGTATTTACAGCCTGTCATGCACAAAGTGTTCGAAAAACAAAAAGAAGGGAGATGAGAAAATGGGGAAACTTTTGGAAATCATCACGGATAAAGAACCGGATTTTATGATACATGGTATCACGAGGTTTGAGTTATTCGGACAGGAAGTCTATCTGACTACCACGCATGTAAGTCTCCTGATCATCTGCGTGTTCCTGATCGGTCTGGCGGTTGTCGTCCGTTTGAAATTAAAGGATACGGACGGAAAACCGGGCGGTCTTCAAAATGCCATGGAACTGGTTGTGGAAACATTAGACAAGATGGTGTATGGTTCCATGGGCGAAAAAGGACGAGGATTCCGCAACTACTTGGGGATTTTGTTCCTGTTCATCCTGTTCAGCAACCTGTCGGGACTGCTGGGCTTAAGACCACCGACTGCGGATTATGGTATTACACTTGCGTTAGGGCTTATTACGTTCTTTTTGGTACAGATTAACAATATCAGATATAATAAGTTTGGAGCGTTTACGGAACTGTTTCAACCGGTACCGTTCCTGTTTCCGATTAACTTTATTGGAGAAATTGCAGTGCCGATTTCCCTGTCCTTACGTTTGTTTGGCAACATTCTTGCAGGAACGGTTATCATGGGACTGGTATATGGTCTGCTGGCGAAAGTGGCTTTTATCTGGCCGGGTGTACTGCACGCCTATTTTGACGTGTTTTCCGGTGCCATTCAGACCTACGTGTTCTGTATGCTGACAATGGTATTTATCGGGAATAAAATTCCGGATAATATAGTAAAAAAAGAAAAGAAATCAAAAAAGAAAAAATAGGAGGATTTTATTATGGGAAACATTACAAATGAAGGATTAGTCTTAGGTTTATCAGCACTTGGTGCAGGGATTGCGATGATCGCAGGATTGGGACCTGGTATCGGACAAGGACGTGCGGCAGCAGCCGGTGCAGAAGCAGTCGGCAGAAATCCGGGAGCAAAGTCAGAAATTACAAGTACCATGCTTCTTGGACAGGCAGTTGCAGAAACAACAGGTCTGTACAGTCTGGTTGTTGCATTAATTTTAATCTTTGCGAACCCATTGGTAAAAATGCTGTAATAAAAAACAAGGAAGGGGTACAAAACGTTGGAACGTTTATTTACGCTGGATGCGCAACTTCTGTTTGATGCTGTTGTAATGGCACTCAGTATGCTGCTTCTTTTTACGGCACTTTCCTATCTGCTGTTTAATCCGGTCAGAGACTTGCTGGAAAAGAGAAAACAGCGCATTGTCGATGATAAGGAAACGGCAAAGCGTGAAAAAGAAGAGGCCATTGCTTACAGACAAGAGTATGAAAAGAAATTGCAGGAAGCAGAGCAAGAAGTACAGAACATTCTGAGCGAAGCCCGT
Source organism: uncultured Faecalimonas sp. (assembly GCA_964642785.1). GTDB lineage: Bacteria > Bacillota > Clostridia > Lachnospirales > Lachnospiraceae > Faecalimonas. The sequence continues at coordinate 1,671 of CAZXQK010000100.1, read as the reverse complement.
AAAAAGGCGATGAAAAACGAAACTGTGATTCTTGCAGAAGCAAGAGAGGAAGCGGCTCGTATCATTGCCCGTGCAAATACGGAGGTTGAGCTGGAGAAGAAGCGTGCATTGGATGACATGAAACAGGAAATGATCACGATTGCAGCCATGATGGCACAAAAAGTCGTATCATCTTCCATCGACATTCAGGTGCAGGAAAGTCTGATTGACGAAACATTAAAAGAAATGGGTGAAGATACATGGCGAAGTTAGTTTCGAAAACTTATGGAGATGCATTGTTTGCAGTCGCTGTGGAAGAAAACCGCATGGATGAGTTTTTTGACGCTTCCATGTGTCTTTGTGAAATCTTGCAGGGGAATGAGGATTTTAGCAAATTAATGAATCATCCAAGTGTTGTGAAAGAGGATAAAGTAAAAATCGTGGAGGACACCTTTGGAGGAAAACTGCCGAAAGAATTGGTTGGACTTGTGACTCTGATGGTGGAAAAAGGACGTGCAAATGAGATACTGTCCGTTCTGGATTATTTTATTGCTCTTGTGAAAGAAGAAAAGAAAATCGGGAAAGCCGATGTAACAACCGCTGTGGCACTCAGTGAAGTACAGAAAAAAAAGGTGGAAGAAAAACTTCTTGAAACCACAAAATATGAAACCTTTGAAATGTATTATCACGTAGATGAAACATTGATAGGCGGTATGGTGCTACGCATCGGTGACCGTGTCGTTGACAGCAGCATAAAAACGAAGTTATCGCATCTGTCAAGACAATTAAAAAGCATAAAAATATAAGGAAGGTGGATTCGTTCCATGAATTTAAGACCAGAAGAAATCAGTTCTGTGATCAAAGAACAGATTAAACGATATGCATCAGAGTTAGAAGTATCTGATGTTGGTACGGTTATTCAAGTAGCCGATGGAATTGCTCGTATCCACGGATTGGAAAATGCAATGCAGGGAGAACTTTTAGAGTTCCCGGGCGAGGTTTACGGTATGGTACTGAACTTAGAGGAAGACAATGTAGGTGCAGTATTACTCGGCGATCAGAGAAGTATCAACGAGGGTGATACCGTAAAGACAACAGGACGAGTGGTGGAAGTGCCGGTTGGTGACTGTATGCTCGGACGTGTTGTAAATGCATTAGGACAGCCAATCGATGGAAAAGGACCAATTCAGGCAACTGCTTTCAGACAGATTGAAAGAGTTGCATCCGGAGTTATCTCAAGGAAATCCGTAGATACTCCGCTTCAGACAGGTATCAAGGCGATTGACTCCATGGTTCCTATCGGACGTGGACAGAGAGAGTTGATCATCGGTGACAGACAGACCGGTAAGACGGCTATCGCAATTGATACGATCATCAATCAAAAAGGACAAGGCGTGAAGTGCATTTACGTTGCAATCGGTCAAAAGGCTTCGACGGTTGCCAATATCGTAAAAACACTAGAGGAATTTGGTGCTATGGACTACACCACCGTGGTTGTGTCTACTGCCAGTGAACTTGCACCACTTCAATATATTGCACCGTATTCCGGCTGTGCAATCGGTGAGGAATGGATGGAAAACGGAGAAGATGTACTTGTGGTATATGACGATTTGTCGAAGCACGCAACTGCTTACCGTACACTTTCCCTGCTCCTTACGAGACCACCGGGACGTGAAGCGTATCCGGGAGATG
>CAZXQK010000099.1:0-5334 GCA_964642785.1 uncultured Faecalimonas sp. | reverse complement strand
AAAGTACGGTGCATAAGAAACCGTCTGTACAACCTTTTTGAACCACTTACCCTTGATTTCATTCACGAGCAGTGCAAACGCCGCCGGTGGTATCGTTGCAAACAGCAGTGAACTCAGACTTAGTTTCAGCGTATTCCAAATCAATTTCCAAAAATCCGGCATAGTCAGGAAATGCCAAAAATGAGAAAATCCACTCATAGCCGCCCACGGTGATCCCCATATACCCTGGTAGGAATTGTAATCTTTAAACGCAATCACAAGTCCGGCCATCGGAACATAATGGAAAATAAATATGTAAATCAGACCGGGTAACATAATCCCCCACAACATCAGTTGATTTTTGTTTATCTTTTTCAATTTTTTCATAAATATCTCCTTCTATCGTAAAAATTAACGTGGCTTCGTCCATGATTGGCCTTCCAAAATATCACTTTGCGAAACATCCGAATCCGTCGAATCTGTTGAGTCCGTCACTTCCTGCTTACTATCGTTTTCCGAATTCGTGTTTTCTTCCCATGAAGAAGGCAGATCAATGTTTTGAATCGTCGAATCTTCTTTTTCATTGACCGTCAGACCGTTACCATCGTAAGAATGATCACTTTGTTCGTCTTCATTATCGGTATCACGATTCACCGAACCCTTATTGTCCGGCTTTCCCCTCGCAACAGTTCCGACAATCACTGCAGCAATCACAAACACCGTTACGATACCGGCAATCCAAAATCTTGTACTTTTTTTCATGTTCCTTACCCCAACCGTTTAGTAGTTATAATTCCAAACATCAACTGTCTGCTGTTCTTCTGACCAATCTGCACATTTTTTTTCTGTCACTTCAAGTATCACTCCCTCAGGATTGCTTTCCGTATTTTTTGCCTTGAATCTGATATTTGCCAGAAGTCCATTAACCAAAACATGACTGTCAATCTCAGATGCAATTCCTAAAACTTTAATTTTTCCTGCACTTGGATATACTTTATAATCCATGTCATCTGCCCCAAAGATTCTTCCAACTTCAAAACCTGTTTCCTCTACAATTTCGTATTTATCCTTGTCATATGAGAAAATAAACTGTCCGGCTGCAACCTCTACGTTAGACAGAATATTTACCGGAATGCTGATATAATCATAAAATTCATCAACCACATGCAGATTTCTTGCCATCCCCTGTACCTTTGTTCCATCCAGAGTCACCCAATATGGTCTTACATAAATCTTACTGCTGTCATTTTCATCCGTAATTCCATTTAACGAAATCGCACTTAAATATCCTGCAGAAGCACCAAACAAATCACTTGCCGTTATATCTTGTGTTTTTCCGTCTTCTGTATATGTAAGTGTCTGATAGACTGTGCTTACTTTATCAGTTTGAAACTCCGTTGTCTGATTTCCCAGATACACCTCAAATCCGACTTCCCGATAATTCGTATCATCTACAGAAGAAAGTACACGCATGGTTGTGGCTGCCTGATCCTCTTCCTTTGCCGAACTGTTAATCTGCATCTTCACACTCAACACTCGCGCCGGAACCATCTTCGCATACACCGTAGTATTCGATGTCGTATCCACCGAATCCTTCAACGGCTTCTCACTGCCCGCCGTCTCATACCAGCCGCCAAACACATAATCCTTTTCAACCGGAATCTCAGCTTTTCCATCTATAATATTGCATTGTGTATATTTCACTTTATCTTCTGCAGCCTCCGTCTTTATCGGATTAACAACCACTCCTGACATCAGGACAATTCCGGCAAGCACTCCTGTCAGGACACTCCTTGTAACTTTCGATTTTCTCACCATTTTCATTTCTTTTTCCTCCTTTTACCATTTACCGCCCGGTACATCATACTTTGGTACATCCTTTTCAAATGTTCCATTTCCCACACCGGTAAGACTTTCTGTGATCACGTCAACTTCTTTCCATACCATTTTCATAATTTTCGGAGTCTCGTATTCATCTTTCATTCTTCACACCTCGCATTACTTCGTCTCGATATCCAAAATCATAATTATATTATATATAATCACACCACTCTTTGTCTTTTCGTTTTTCGTCTTATCTATTTGTAAAAATGTCGTTTTTTGGACATTCTTTTCTTGGAAAATATATCATCTTGACTTAAATATTTTTTTCTCTTATGATGATAGATAACAGGTTGTAGCAAAGGAGCAGGAAATGAAATCACAAAAGCCGTTAAACACTTTCACTGAAAATGTACAGGGATATGTTGTAAAATTTCATGAATTTGCAAATCGTGTAGATTATGAAAATAATCAGAAGCACAAACATAACTATTGGGAATTCTTTTTGATAACCGAAGGTGAAATCTACCATTTTTTGAACGATACACGCTCTACAATCCGTAAAGGAGATTTTGTATTGATAAAACCCGATGATTATCACTACATGAAGTTTATTGAACCCGCTCCGTATCAGCATTTGGATTTATATGCGGTTCCACACGTTTTTCAGACTATTTGTGATTTGATAGATCCGCAGTTGTATTCATTTTTCCTTGAAGCAGATGATGACATGACCATTCATCTGTCCGGTAAAGATTGTCAGGCGCTTCAGGAAATGATAGACGAGATTTATGTTCTGCAGTCGTCCCTGCAGAACTCATCGCTGATTTATACATATTACTATCCTTGTCTTATGAAAGCGATCAGTCTGTTTGCCCAGCACTTCTTCTTCAATAACAACTCGAAAGAAAGTGTCAATTTCTTCTCTTTCTTATCGAAAATAAATACTCCTCAGTACATCAGCAGCAATGTAGAAGAAATTGTTTTACTGAGCAACTACAGTCAAAGACAGCTTGGACGTCTGTTCAAAAAACATACAAACAAGACCATTAAGCAATATCTTACGATAGCAAAAATGAACTATTCCATTGAGTTACTGAGAAAGAAAGAATTATCGATTCTGACAATATCAGAAATGATAGGTTACGACAGCGTAAGCCATTATATAACAACGTTCAAAAAGCACACCGGCTTTACGCCTCAAAAATACCGTTCCATGTTGATTCAGGGAAAATTCTTTGATGAGTAAAAATCACCCGTATATTTCGCCTTCATCAGCGAGATATACGAGTGATTTCATTTTTTAACAACTTATATCTTACTTTGTCGCATCCTTATAAAGCACAATTTGACACTCTCCCAGACTTCCATCTTTATTGATCGGTATGGAAGTACCTCCGATAACCGGTGTTCCGTTTTTCCAATCTTTTGAATAACTTCCGTCTGACTGTTTATAATTTGCATCATCATAAGTAGAACTTTTCTGCCCAAACTGGAACCGGACTCCATTATATTGAATGCTTGCACTGTTTAAGTGTGTATGTCCTACAAAGAAGGAATCAAATCCAAGTCCTTTCATTCCATAATACACATTTTCCTGTGCATCCCATTTGCTGGCAAGACTTTGTCCTAAGTATCCAAAATCGCCGTCCGCCTTATTTGCAGCCGTATCAATATTCGTGGACGCAGTTACTTTATCCACAAATCCATACTTCAGACATGCTTTTTCAAACACGGTAAGCTGCACATGGAAGGCAGCTGATAATTTTACATTCGGTTCCGCATAACGTATTTTCTCAGCAAGTTTCGTATACCATTCGATTTGATCTGTACCGAATCCATAACTTGTTTTTGTATGACCGTTTGCAAGGGATTCTGCACTGGCATTTGCACAGCCGTTTGAATCCAACATAAAGAATACTCTTTTGTAAACACCATCCTGCCTGATACCTACCGTATAATTACCATTACCGGTCAGTGTTCTCTGTTTAAAAAGTGCATACGTACTGTTTTTCAACAACTCACACTGCCAATCAACACCTTTCTTCGACTCATTTTCATGATTACCGAAAACAGGTGCCCATGGAATTTTAAAACTATCCATAAATTCCACAAAGTCTTCTAACGCAGTTCCGTCATCATCGAATTCACCATATACCAGATCACCTGTAACCAGGATCAGATCCGGTTGGCTTTCTGTGATAATCTGTCGGAAATATTTTTTGTACATTTCTTCTTTATTTTCTTTTTTCCAACGCTCATAATTGTCAGCACTCACTCTGCCCGGTACACGCTCATCTTCACTTTCTATGATTTGCGGATCTGTAAGCTGAAGCACCTTTATATCTCGACCACTTTCAACCTCAACAGTAAAATCCACTAAATCCTCACACGTATCTTCAAGCCCGGTTGTTGCAATATCAGAATCAGATACCAGTGATTTTCTCAAGAGAACGACATCTGCGTTATCTATTTCACCATCCAGATTGAGATCTGCAGATTTTAATCCTACAGCACCAAGTTTTTTTGCACCGGCAGAATATTTTACCAGACTGATCAGATCCAAAACATCAAGTCCATTATCTGCATTCGCATCTCCCAGGCGATACAATATGAGATTTCGGCAATATTGGTCTTCACACGCTTCATATTTATTTGTATCTTTATATTCTACCTGCTTTTCTTTATATTGTACTTTATATTCACCAACCTTGGATACGGTCGCACCACATGCATACTCTGTCCCATTGAGCGGTGCACCATTTTCAAAATCGACCGTATAATCACCAAAATCCAGACTCTGATATGTCGTTTCTACTGCCGCTGCGTCCGTCGTTTCCATTTTACAGTACATTTTAAAGGATTTATCTGTATTCGTACCATGTGTACCCATGCGGAAATATACCGGCTTGTCAATGATACTGTCAAATTGCAGATACTTATCATTATTTACATCACTTGATTTTGTGACCAGAGTGCAACCTGATACGGTTGTCTGCATATACCAGTGCAATTCCCCGTCCGCACCTGTGTCCTGTATAAAACTGATATGTAACTGTGCATCATATGTCTTGTTTTCATAATTATGGGTTCTCCACATTCCAAAACGTCCCAGAGATATCACACTTGCATCAACATTTGCCAGCGCTTCACTCGCCGGATTATTGGTGCTTAACCAGGCTCCCGTGTAGCTATCCCCATATACCGAAGCAGCATACAGTTCTATGCTTTCTCCCGGTTTTGCAGTATGGTACTGGAACGCAGCCGGATTAGTCGTAAATCCCAGATAGTACCAAAGATTATTTTTGTTTCCTTCATACGTTACCGGTGCTACATGAAATGTCGTAGTCTTCAGATCATACCCTACAGTTGTCTGAGCATATCCGTCCGTTCCTGTAAAATCAACTACATGCCCCTCGGAAGCTGACCCGACAGCCGCACCCGGGATTGCAGAGTGAACAACCGTACTTGTGTTTCCCTGTCCTCTGTATTCTCTCCATTTGCCGGCATAATTATATTTGTAACTGTCAACAG
>CAZXQK010000098.1:0-5343 GCA_964642785.1 uncultured Faecalimonas sp. | reverse complement strand
GATTGACGGAAACAGTATTTTGAACCGGGCATTTTACGGAGTTCCGGATCTGACAAACTCGGAAGGACTTCATACTAATGCAGTTTATGGATTTTTGAATATTATGTTTAAGATTTTGGAAGAAGAACAACCGGAATATCTGACGGTTGCATTTGATGTACATGCACCGACTTTCCGACATGAGATGTACCCGGAATACAAAGGAACGAGAAAGCCGATGCAGGAGGAACTTCGTCAGCAGGTGCCTGTGATCAAGGAAGTATTACAGGCCATGGGTGTAAAGATTGTGGAACAGGCAGGCTTGGAGGCGGATGATCTTTTGGGAACCCTTTCCAAACGCTGTGAGGATTTGGGGCTGGACGTTTCCATTGTCTCCGGTGATCGGGATTTGCTGCAGCTTGCAACCGAAAAGGTAAAGGTGCGTATTCCAAAGACAAAGCAGGGAAAAACGGAAGTGGAAGACTACCATGCGAAAGATGTCAAGGCACGTTATGAGGTGACACCGAAAGAATTTATTGATTTGAAGGCGTTGATGGGAGATGCTTCGGATAATATTCCGGGAGTCCCAAGTATTGGTGAGAAGACGGCAACGAAGATCATTACGGAATATGGCTCCATTGAAAATGCATATGCACATGTGTCAGAGGTGAAACCGCCTCGTGCGTCAAAAGCACTTTCCGAGCATTATGATATGGCACAGATGAGCAAGGTGCTTGCAACCATCAATGTGGAGGCAGAATTTCCATATGAACTGGAAGATGCGAGGTTGGGAAATCTCTATACGGAGGAAGCCTATGTCTGTTTCCAAAGACTGCAGTTTAAAAACCTGCTTTCCAGATTTCAAGTTTCCGGTCCTGCTAACAAGATAGAGGATGCATTCCGGAAGATTACGGACAGGAAGCAGGCGGAAGAAATCTTTGCTAAGGCGAAAGGACAACGCAGAGTGGGGATTTCATTCTATAAAGATACCGCTAATGTGTTACCGCTGTTTCAAATGGATGCAGAACTTTCCGGTATTGGACTTTCTTTTGGAGCGGAAGATATTTATGTGATGACAACGGAAAAAGAGCTTACGGTTTCTTATCTGTTACAGGAGATTATCGAGATGTCATATGCGGTAGAACAGGTGGCATTTTTCCATGTAAAAGAGATGCTGCCCCATTTGGAAGGAATCAGAGAAACAGCATGTTTTGACGGGATTATCGCAGCTTATCTTTTGAATCCGCTGAAAAACGATTATGAATTTACGGACATCGCCAGAGAGCAACTGGATATTCTGACAGATGATAAGGCAGAAGAACTGCAAAAGAGTTTTTATGAGAGTTATGTCGCTTATGCAAGTGCCGGTATACTTTATGAGAAACTGCAGGAGATGGAGATGGCAAGGCTGTTTGATGAAATCGAGATGCCACTTGTCTTTACCCTTTATGAGATGGAAAAAAACGGGGTGAAAGTGGAGGCTTTGGCATTAAAGGTTTATGGGGAACAGTTAGCAGTTCGGATTGCGGAATTAGAAAAGGAAATCTATAAACTTGCAGGCGAAGATTTCAATATTAACTCACCAAAACAATTAGGCGTGATTTTATTTGAAAAAATGGAATTGCCCCATGGCAAAAAAACAAAAACCGGGTATTCTACTTCGGCAGATGTTTTGGAAAAACTGGCACCGGATTATCCGATCGTTTCTGATATTTTGGAATATCGTCAACTCGCAAAATTAAAGTCAACTTATGCAGACGGACTGGCAAACTATATCAGGGAAGACGGCAGGATACACGGGCATTTTAATCAGACCATTACGGCGACAGGAAGAATCAGCAGTACGGAACCGAATCTGCAGAATATTCCGATTCGTATGGAACTTGGAAGACTGATTCGGAAGGTATTTGTTCCGGAAGACGGGTATGTATTTATAGATGCGGATTATTCGCAGATAGAACTTCGTATTTTGGCTCATTGCTCCGGTGATGAGCAGTTGATCACTGCATACAAAGAGGCAAGAGACATCCACCGAATGACGGCTTCCCAGGTATTTCATATTCCGTTTGAGGAAGTGACCGACACGCAGAGAAGAAATGCGAAGGCAGTAAATTTTGGAATTGTCTATGGTATCAGTTCCTTTGGTTTAAGTCAGGATCTCAGTATTACAAAGAAAGAAGCGGCACAATATATTGACAGTTATTTCGAGACTTATCCGGGCATCAAGACATTTTTGGAGCAGGCAGTAAAAACCGGAAAAGAAACGGGATATGTGACAACGCTGTACGGAAGAAGAAGACCGATACCGGAATTGTCTTCCGGAAACTTTATGCAACGTTCCTTTGGAGAACGGGTTGCCATGAATTCACCGATTCAGGGGACTGCGGCAGATATCATGAAGATTGCAATGATTGGTGTACAAAAACGGCTGAAAGAAGAAGGTTTACGGTCAAGACTTGTGCTTCAGGTACATGATGAATTATTAATTGAGGCACCGGTATCCGAGGTAGAGCATGTGAAAGAGATTCTTGCATATGAAATGGAACACGCAGCAGACTTATCTGTTCCTCTGGATGTAGATATGCACACAGGCAAGAATTGGTATGAGGCAAAATGATGAAGATTATAGGAGTTACGGGAGGAGTCGGTTCCGGAAAGAGCCGGGTTCTTTCCTTTATGGAAGAACACTATCACGCAGTAGTCTGTCAGGCAGACCATGTGGCGTGGAAACTGCAGGAGCCGGGAGAACGGTGTTATCAGGAACTGGTTGCTTCTTTTGGACCATCCGTACTCCGTCCGGACGGAAAGATTGACCGAAGTAAATTGGGAAACATCGTATTTTCCGACGCAGAGAAACTGCAACGGTTAAATCAGATCATGCACCCGGCGGTGAAGTCCTGTATTTGCGAATGGATTTTGCAGGAAGAAGAAAAAGGAACTGCGTATTTTATCATCGAGGCGGCACTGCTTTTAGAAGAGCAGTATCAGTTCATCTGTCACGAAATCTGGTATATTTACTGTGAGGAAACGATACGCAGAAGACGTCTGAAAGAAAGCAGAGGATATACCGATGAAAAAATCAGTGCCATGATAGCGGCTCAACTGCCGGATCAGACCTTTCGGGAAAACTGTCAGGCTGTCATTGACAACAGCGGTGATTTTGAACATACCTGTGTTCAGATAGAACGTGCGATAAAAAAATAGGAGCAAAAGAAACATGAGATTATGCAGCATTGCGAGTGGCAGCAGTGGAAATTGTATTTACGTTGGAAGTGAGAAAACTCATTTGCTGGTGGATACCGGAATCAGCAAAAAGCGAATAGAAGAAGGTCTTTGCGAACTGGAAGTCAAAGGAGAAGAGATTGACGGGATTTTCATTACCCATGAACATATCGACCATATACAGGGATTGGGTGTGTTCTGCAGAAAGTATGAAGTACCGATTTATGCAAGCAGGGGAACCATCGCCGGAATCTCAGCCTGTAAAAGCATTGGAACACTTCCGGAGGGATTATTAAAAGAGATAGATACGGATATACCGTTTTCAATTGGTGATTTATCGGTAAAGCCGTTTTCTATCTCACATGATGCGAATGAACCTACCGGATTTCGCGTGGAGCAGGGCGAAAAGGCAGTTGCGGTCGCAACGGATCTTGGAATTTACGATGATTATATCGTGGAGAATCTTAAAGGTTTAAACGCAGTCCTTTTGGAAGCAAACCATGATGTACATATGGTGGAAGTCGGACCGTATCCGTACTCATTAAAACAACGGGTACTTGGCGAGCGGGGACATTTGTCAAATGAGTTGTCAGGAAGGCTGCTTTGTGATATAGTACATGATAACTTGAAGTGTATTTTACTGGGACATCTCAGCAAGGAGAATAATTATGCAGAACTTGCTTATGAAACGGTAAAACTGGAAGTGACTTTAGGAAATGCACCATACAAGGGAGAGGAACTTCCGATTGTGGTAGCAGACAGGGATAAAATGTCAAAAATTTTTCAGATTTGATGTGGAGGAAAAGAACATGAAAAAATGTATTATTACAGTTGTAGGAAAAGACACTGTCGGAATCATTGCAAAGGTATGCACTTATCTGGCGGACAATCAGGTGAATATCTTGGATATTACACAGACCATTTTAGATGGGTATTTTAACATGATGATGATTACGGATATGTCAGATGCAGAGAAAGAGTTTGACGGTATCCGTAAAGAATTGGAGACCATCGGGGAAGAAATCGGTGTAAACATTCGCTGTCAGAGAGCAGAGATTTTCGAGAAAATGCACAGACTGTAAGAATGGGAGAGAAAAAGCATGATTAATATTTATGAAGTTACGGAAACAAATCAGATGATTTCCCAGGAAAATTTAGACGTGCGTACCATTACCCTCGGTATCAGTCTGATGGACTGTATTGATTCTGATCTACAAAAATTAAATGAAAATGTTTACAATAAAATTACAACACTGGCAAAGGATCTGGTCACGACCGGACAGGCAATTGAACATGAATTTGGTATACCGATCGTCAATAAACGTATCTCTGTCACACCGATTTCCTTAATCGGTGCAGCAGCCTGCAAAACCAGTGAAGATTATGTGACACTTGCGCAGACCTTAGACAGGGCGGCAAATACGGTAGGGGTTAACTTTATCGGCGGTTATTCTGCACTGGTATCCAAAGCCATGACAAAAAGCGAGGAACTGCTCATCCGTTCCATTCCGCAGGCACTTGCCTTGACAGAACGGGTATGCAGTTCTGTGAATGTAGGTTCCACCAAAACAGGAATCAATATGGATGCGGTCAGACTTTGCGGCGAGATCATCAAAGAAACAGCAGAAGCCACCAAAGAAAGAGACTCTCTGGGTTGTGCGAAATTGGTGATTTTTTGCAATGCTCCGGATGATAATCCGTTTATGGCGGGTGCATTTTTGGGAGTAACAGAAGGAGACGCGGTCATCAACGTGGGCGTAAGCGGGCCGGGGGTTGTAAAACACGCCATTGAACAGGTTCGTGGGCAAGGGTTTGAAGAACTTTGCGAAACTATCAAAAAGACGGCATTTAAGATTACGAGAGTCGGCCAGCTGGTTGCGAAAGAAGCATCAAAGCGTATGGGGATTCCATTTGGAATCATTGACCTGTCCTTAGCGCCGACACCTGCCATCGGAGACAGTATTGCAGAAATCTTAGAAGAAATCGGTTTAGAACGAGTAGGAGCACCGGGAACAACGGCTGCCCTTGCCATGTTAAATGACCAGGTGAAAAAAGGCGGCGTGATGGCATCCTCTTATGTAGGCGGATTGAGTGGAGCGTTTATTCCGGTCAGCGAAGAACAGGGAATGATTGATGCAGTCA
>CAZXQK010000097.1:0-5371 GCA_964642785.1 uncultured Faecalimonas sp. | reverse complement strand
GAAAGTGTTTAACGGCTTTTGTGATTTCATTTCCTGCTTTCATATGTCACATACTCCGCACCTTCTAACTGTTCCTCAAATCCCGGATAGGACGTTGCTTTCCGCCCACGCAGGAGACCATATTTTCCCAAAACGCTCGGTGCCGCACAAATCGCAGCCAGATACTTCTTCTCCTTGTAAAATCGCTTTAACAGTGCTGCCAGTCCGGTATGTGACGCAAAATGCCGTGTTCCCGGCATCCCCCCCGGGAGAACCAGCATATCCTGTCCTTCAAATTTCATTTCTTCATATAATTTATCTGCCTGTACGTTGATGCCATGTGCACCACAAACGCCATAACCTCCTGTCAAAGACACGGTTGTAACATCCACACCGGCCCTGCGGAGCAGATCTACCACAGTCAATCCCTCGATTTCCTCAAATCCGTTTGTTAAAAAAACAATCACCTGTTTCATACGTAATCCTCCTTTTGCTTTTTTGATTGTATCAAACTTGCCAATAAAATGCAAATGTATTACTATATAAGAAAACAAACGGAGGAATTTTACATGGAGATCGAACGCAAATTTTTATTAAAAGAATTACCGGAACACTTAGAACAATATCCGGTCCGCCGGTTAGAGCAAGGATATCTCTGCACCGGACCTGTTGTCCGCATCCGACAGGATAACGATAAATATGAATTGACATACAAGGCAAAGGGAATGATGGTTCGCGAAGAATACAACCTGCCTCTTACCAAGGAATCATACGAACATCTTCGAGAAAAAATCGACGGAAGACTCATCACGAAGAAACGCTATATGATTCCTTATAAAACGTATACCATTGAATTAGATATATTCGAAGGTGAACTCGCTCCTCTTGTACTTGCCGAGGTGGAATTTCCTACGGAAGAAGAAGCAAACTGCTTTGTTGCACCGGATTGGTTTGCGGAAGACGTCACTTTTTCCAAACTGTACCACAATAGTTTTTTAAGCCAATCGTTCCTCTAGGATTCGATTCAGTTCACCGCCAAGCAGCATAACATACATACAAAAATAAAGCCAAAGCATAATGATCACAATCGTTGTCAGGCTTCCGTACATATTGGAAAATCCTTTAAAAATATCCAAATACACCGAAAACAGAAATGAGGCAAACGTCCAGCCAAATGCCGCAAATATCGAACCCGGCAGTTGTCTTGCAAATTTGCCTTTCTGATTCGGCAAAAACGTATACATCATCGAGGTGATCACAACCAGCAGACAAATCATCACAACGGTCCGTATCTTAATGATAAAATCAATCACATACTGTATAACCGGAATATATTCATTTACAAATATACTAATGCTATTACCAAACCCTAAAAACACCAGCGATAACACAATTGCGATCAAAAATAAAATTGTGTAAAAAGCCGCACGCAGTCTTAAAAAAAAATAGTTTCTTGTTTCCACCATACCGCGAATGGTCGTTAACCCGTTCGACAATGCAAGCACACCCCTTCCCGCTGACCAGAACGCAACGAGAAGCGAAATGGTAATGGTCGTACCCGTCTGACTGTATACTTCGTCAATCACCGAGATGATCAGCCCGCTGACCGTCTTTGGAAATACATCATATGCTACTTCAATAATATCTGCCTGCGTAATCGGTGTAACACGCACCAGTGTCATCAAAAGCAGTAAAATCGGCATCAGTGAAAGCATAAGAAAAAATGCAGATTGCGCCGCATAGGCTCCCACATGATGCCCTGCAATAGTTGCTAACATCTCTTGAATTTTATTATAAATCTTTTTCATTTATTGCACAGCGGTCCCCGGATAAAAAAACTGCAAAATCTCCTCACAAGTCATCCCGGTTTTCGCCATCTCATTTGCTCCGTTCTGACTCATTCCAATTCCGTGACCATAGCCTCCGCCTCTTATTATATAGGTTTTCTCATTTTTTGCAATGGTAAAAAATGCACTTGGCAATAATTTCGTACCGGAGATCACCGTTTGATCCTGTTTTGTAATCTCGTAACCGCCACCGCCTAGAACACTCCTTATCTTATGCTCCGTTTCAATTTTAATCGTGTTTTCACTTCCCGTTATAGTAAGTTCTAACACTACATCGCCGACACCCGTTTTTGTCACTTCTATATTTTTTAAAGTCCCAATTTCCTTTCCGGTATTCAATTCAATAAGATTTTCCAATGTCTTTTGCGGAATCTTTGCCTCCCACTGATACCATGGCAGTTCCTTTTCATATGCATTTCCCTGTGCATCGCAAATGGCAACTCCGGAAAGATACCCATTCTGTTCCGTCAAGTCTGTCCCCCACGCCTCCACACTGGTAGAATGTCCGCTTGAAGTAGAATAATAGTACGTTTTTACTACTTGATTTTTATACCACAGTTTTTTTCCGTTTGTTTCCTCTGTTGCACGTGTGGTGCTCTGCTGCTCTTCGGAATTTCCATATACCTGATAAGATACACTATCATCCACATGAGCATAATACTCCGGATAAGCAAAGTTTTGCATTTGACAGTAAGCATAGCTTCTCGCACATATTGCCTGACATTTTAATGCCTCCGGCTGGTAAGAAGCCGGCATCTCACTCGGAACCACAGCACACAGATACTGTTCTACCGGAAGTTCATTTACAACCACAATTCCCTCCGCCGTCGAAAAAAATTCCAGTATGCCGGCATAACTTGGTGTGCCACATCCCCGTTCCAACGAAAAAACGGTAATACGCCCGCCTTTCGTTTTCGGTGCGATTCGAACCGTACCTTTTGAAAATCTCACATCGTCCGGAGAAAGAGTGACCGACTTTTCCTCACTCACCTGTCCGCCTGTCTGTATGATCAATCCGTCCTCAGCACTAAGCTGTACCTGCGTATGTGTCACATTCTGAAATCCATTTGTCTTTATCACGACCCGAATCAACGGATTTTCTGCATCCGGCAGATAATCTCCGGTCGGAAGTCTGGATTCTACGCTTTGTTGTCCTTTTGTTTTCTCTGTTTTTTGCAATCTCTGAATCAAAACAATGTTTAACAATGCAGACAAAAAAACTGCCACTCCGATATATATAAATTGCACTTTTCTCTTCAATTTTCCATCTCTTGTCCATGTTTTGTTGTAGTATATGCAAAACCGAACAAGCATATGATACAAACAAAACAAGCAGCCACATCACTGTGACTGCCTTTCTCTTTTGTCTCCCCCGAAATGCCGTTTCCTGTATTTTGACGCCTAGCCGCAGCTAGGTGGGTGTTCGCATCTGCTTTTCTGCCTTCCACTGCTTTTGGTGGCCTGACATATTACAGAGATATAGAATTCCCGTATTCAAATTTGTAGGTTCAAAATAACAAGAGTATCGCACACCCCAGGTTCATATAGTCATTATATGCTATCTTGTGCATTTTTTCAACTATTTATTCTTATTACTCCAGCGTAAACAAATGATTCGGATACACACCTGTATCCACAAGATTCCTTACAGATGCAACCACATACTCTTTGTCTTCCTTATAAGTTACGCCAAACCATTTGTCGTTGGACTGCAACACAGTTACTTCTGCCTTTCCCGCACGAAGCAGACCGCCTACAATCGTCGGAAGCAGATATTCTGCTTTCTGATAATCATCAGCCTTTTCTTTTAGAAACTCAGTAAACCCGCTCTCTAATATATCAAAGAATCTTGGTGTCAATCCCCACATATTCATTGACACAAGCGAATTCACATCAACCGGCACACAGCCTTCTTCAGTCTGTATCGCCGCACCTTCTTCCGTCTGTATAATATTGCCTGTTTCCACAACATCTTTTAAAATATTTTGCTCATCCACCTTGCAGATTCCTCTTGTAACACCACCATTTTCACTCAGTGTATTTCCCAGCACAAACCCCACCATGCTAATCTGTACCTGTTCACCTGACGGCTGCATTCTCATCAAATGCTGATAGGCTTCCACATAAGCTTCTTTTCCATAGTAATCATCTGCATTGATCACCAAAAACGGTTCCTTTACTATCTCCTTGCAGCAAAGAATTGCCTGTCCTGTTCCCCATGGCTTTATTCGATCCGCATATACTGTTTTGTACGGTTCCGGGATATCCTCTTTTTCCTGAAAAGCATATTCTACCTCCACAATCTTCTCAATTCGGTTTCCAATCACCTCTTTGAAATCCTGTTCTAAATCTTTGCGGATTACAAATATGACCTTGTCAAATCCGGCTTCCATAGCATCGTAAATAGAATAATCCATAATGATTTCTCCATTTGGACCTACCGGCTCCAGTTGCTTGATTCCTCCACCAAAGCGGCTTCCAATCCCTGCCGCCATAACCACAAGTGCTGCCTTTGCCATGTTTCTTTCCCCTTTTTTTATTTTGTCAGGCGATTCAATGCACTGAATACCGCCCGGATACCTGCCCTTGTAATATTTGAACTGACGCCAACTCCGTAAGTAACATTTCCGGTCACCTCGTCACACATGCAAATGTATGCTGCAGCCTTTGCGTTAGAACCTTCTCCCAATGCGTGCTGAGTATAATCCATGATCTTCACCTTCACACCGGTTGTTTCCTGCACCGCAAGTTTCACTGCATCGAGCGGTCCGTTGCCAACTGCCTCTACTGTGTGTTCTTCACCCGCATACTTAAAGTTCAACATCACTTTTGTATCCCGGTCGCCATGATCCTCCGCTCTCGCACGTAAAAATTCATATGGTGTCTTCAAAGTCAGGTATTCCTGTTCAAATACTTCCATAATCGTTGCCGGTGCCACTTCTCCCTGCTTTTCAGCAATCTTTTGTATCACATCTGCAAATTCCTTATGCATCGCTTTCGGAAGCTTAAATCCAAATTCACTATCCATAACAAATGCAACACCGCCTTTTCCTGACTGACTGTTGATACGGACAATCGGTTCATATTCACGTCCAACATCTGACGGGTCAATCGGAAGATAGGGAACCTCCCACCAATCCTGCTTGCGCTCTCTCATTGCTTTTACGCCCTTATTGATTGCATCCTGATGAGAACCTGAAAATGCGGTAAACACCAATTTACCTGCATATGGGTGTCGCATCGGCACTTCCATCTTGCAGCATCTTTCATATATCTCCTGAATTTCCACAATATTCGTCAAATCCAGTTCCGGATTGATTCCCTGTGAAAACATATTGTATGCTACCGTCAGGATATCCAAGTTACCGGTACGCTCTCCGTTTCCGAACAACGTACCTTCCACGCGGTCTGCACCTGCAAGCAGTGCTAACTCTGTTGCAGCAACTCCCGTACCTCTGTCATTGTGTGGATGAATACTTAAAATAATACTTTCTCTTTTTTTGAAATTCTTATGCATCCATTCAATCTGATCCGCATACACATTC
>CAZXQK010000096.1:1871-5393 GCA_964642785.1 uncultured Faecalimonas sp. | reverse complement strand
TACCTGATTTTAGGCATAAAAAAAGACCTACTTCCATTCGCCCGTACATTCTATCACACCTACAAGCTTTCGTCAAGTATATTTTTCGCAATTTTTTCTGCCATCAGCAAATCCTCCGGAGTGGTAATCTTAATGTTATGATAGTTCCCTTTTACAAGTTTCACTTTATTTCCCAACATCTGCTCCACCACCATGGCATCATCCGTCACCGTAATTTCATCCTGCTCCATGAGTTTTTCATAAGCATTTTGAATCAGTTCCGTTTCAAACACCTGTGGGGTCTGCACCTGCCACAGTCTGCTTCTGTCCGGTGTCATCTCTACAAATCCATTTTCATCTGCCACCTTGATGGTGTCTTTTACCGACACGCCCACAACACAGGCTTTCTCCTGCAAAACCTCCTGATAGGCTCTCTCTAGGATATCTTCTGTTACAAACGGTCTTGCACCGTCATGGATAAACACATATCCTTCCTGTATACATTTCAAACCATTCGCAACGGAATGATAGCGTTCCGCACCACCTTCCACGATTGCTTTTACTTTTTTGAAATCATATTTGGAAACGATTTCTTTTTCACAATACTCTGTCTGCCCTGCTCCGGTCACAAGTATCACTTCATCGATGATTTTTGACCGCTCAAACGCACACAGTGAATAATAAAGCACCGGCTTTCCGGCAATATCCAGATATTGTTTTTGTATCCTTGTTCCCATGCGCCTTCCCTGCCCTGCCGCAAGGACAATTGCAGTGCATTTTGCTTTCTGCATCTTATCGTTCCCCCAGTTTCAGATTTGGAACGGCATTCAAATCCCAGCCATGTCTTGTTCCGCTGATATATTCATAGTAGGCAGCCACACCAATCATCGCCGCATTATCCGTACAGAAAATCGGAGACGGATGGTAGAAGGTCACTCCATTCTTGTCACAGGCAGTTTTCATCGCCTCCCGCAAGGTACTGTTAGACGCAACCCCCCCTGCAATCGCAAGTTTGGAAAAACCGTATTCTTTCACTGCCCGCATGGCATTGTCTACCAGAACATCTGTTACTGCCTTTTGGAACGAAGCCGCTATATCTGCACAGGAGTAAGTTTCCCCTTTCATCTGACAGCCATTGATATAATTCAGCACCGCTGATTTCACACCACTAAAACTGAAGTCATAAGGAGCATCCGTAATATGTGCTTTCGGAAAAACAATGGCATTCGGATTCCCCTCTTTGGATAATCTATCAATCTTTGGTCCACCCGGATAACCAAGTCCAATGGCACGAGCCACCTTATCAAAGGCTTCGCCTGCTGCATCATCTCTTGTCTTTCCGATGATTTCATATTGTCCATAGTCTTTCACGCTCACCAAATGAGTATGTCCTCCAGACACGACCAGACAGACAAACGGCGGTTCTAAATCCTTATTTTCAATATAATTAGCGGAAATATGTCCTTCAATATGATGAACCCCTACCAACGGAAGGTTCTTCGCATACGCAATCGCTTTTGCTTCTGCCACTCCGACAAGGAGTGCACCTACCAGCCCCGGACCGTAAGTAACACCGATCGCCTCCAAATCATCCAATGTCACTTTTGCCTCTGAGAGTGCTTCTTCTATTACCTGATTGATTTTTTCAATATGTTTCCGGGAAGCAATCTCCGGAACAACACCACCATATAATTTATGCAGTTCTATCTGTGATGAAATTACATTCGAAAGCACCTCCCGCCCGTTTTTTACAACAGAGGCCGCCGTCTCATCACAAGAACTTTCTATTGCCAATATCAATACATCTTTTTCTTCTGTCATATTCTACTCCTCCGGGAAACTCAATTCCACTGACATGCCGTCTTTCCCTGCTTTTGCGTTTGGGAAAATTCTGCAGACTGCGTCCATATATTCCTCCGGTCTTGTCAGAGAAGGACTATAATGGGTCAGCCACATCTCTTTTACTTCTGCCGCCTTCGCCAAATCTGCCGCCTCATAAAACGTCATATGTTTGTATTCGTTTGCCTTCGCTTCTTTTTCTTTCTCACCATACATTCCTTCGCAGATAAATAAATCTGAATCCTTGGCGTTTTCACGAATGGACTGAGTCGGTCTGGTATCTGTGCAATACGTAAGTTTGATTCCCTTTCTTACATCGCCCAGTACCATATCCGGTGTGTATCGCTTTCCTTCCCATTCTACCGTTTCACCTTTTTGCAAATACTTCCAATATTGTTTCGGAACATCCAGCGCCAATGCCCTTTCCAGATCAAATTTGCCGCCACGGTCAATCTCCAAAGTATACCCATAACACAATACGTTATGATTGACACGAAACGCTTTCAGCCGATATCCGTTTAGCAAAAAGGTCTCTTCCGGCTTTATAATCTCCAGAAACTTGAGTTCAAATGGAAGTTCCGGTGCAATAACCCGAAGTGCATTTACCACCCGTTCCAAACCTTTCGGTCCAATTAAAGTCAATGGTTCCCGTCTGTCCGCATTGCCCATCGTCAGTAACAGTCCCGGCAAGCCACTGATATGGTCACCATGATAATGGGTGAAGCAAATCACATCTATGGGTTTAAAACTCCAGCCTTTTTCTTTAATCGCAACCTGCGTTCCTTCTCCGCAGTCAATCAGTAAACTGCTCCCGTTAAAACGCGTCATCAAAGATGTAAGCCAACGATATGGAAGCGGCATCATTCCGCCACATCCCAATAAACAAACATCTAACATACTTTCTCCTCACTTACTTGATTTCTACGGGAATCTGAAACGTCGCCACCAGTTCATCATAACACGTTTCGCACAAGTCAAACCGGTGCACCTCGTTATCTTTGTTATTCGAGAAATATCCCCATCTCTTTTCAACAGAAAGAATATCCTCGTTCACAATTTCCCGTCCACATTTATTACATACAACTTTTACCTGACGCATACAATTTCCTCCTTTGAATTTGCTACGTCTTATTATAGCGTTCCCCCTCGGCAAATCCTAGTGGAAAACGCTGCATATTCTGCCAGCAATTATGGGATTTCCCGGCTCATCAAGACTGCCTCCTCCCTTGGATTCTCATAAAAGCCTTTTCGGATACCGTCTTTCAAGAATCCGTGCTTCTCATAAAAACGTCTTGCACTTTCATTACTTTCTCTCACTTCAAGAAACAGGTGTGTCAGTCCCATTTTTTCACCATCGGAAATGGCAGCAGCCAAAAGTCTGTCTCCCACACCCTTCCTGCGCATCCCCTTCTCTACTGCGATGCGGGCAATCTCTCCCTCATCCAGCACATAATACAAGATGCAATATCCAATCACACACCCATCTTCTTCCGCAACGGTAATCATACTCTGATTCCCACGAAAAGTTTCGGTAATTCCTTTCACCGTCCACGCATCCGAAAACGTGTCCGCCTCCAACCGGGCAATCGCTTCTATGTCAGCCTCTGTCATCTTACGAAAGATTCGCATGTTTCTCTGCACGCTCCCGTTCTGCCTGGGAAAGCCTAAGATAATCCGGCTGATGCTCCATCGCCGTTTCGATTT
>CAZXQK010000096.1:0-1771 GCA_964642785.1 uncultured Faecalimonas sp. | reverse complement strand
TCTGCCTGGGAAAGCCTAAGATAATCCGGCTGATGCTCCATCGCCGTTTCGATTTCCCCATCTAAAAAATACAGTTGTCCCAGTGTCCCTACTGCTGAAGCACGCTGGCGGTTGAGGTGTGCCGGTGCAAACGCATAGTCCACCCTCAAACCTTCTTTCAAAAGTCCTTCGTAAACCGGAACTCCGTCTCCCAGAAATGTTACTTTTTCACCATACTGATTGAGTATCACAATCAGCTCTTGTACAGAGATTGCCATCTGTGATTCTACAACCTCAAACACCTCCTCAAAACGATAGATGCCGGTATACACCTGACTTCTTCTCGCATCCATGATTGGGCAGATCAAACCTTTACACCCGAACAGGTTGTAAGCCATTCCGTCAACGGTCGGAACATGAATCAGCGGTTTGTTTAACGCCAGTCCCAATCCCTTCGCAGTTGCCGAGCCAATCCGAAGTCCGGTAAATGAACCCGGTCCTCCTGCCACGGCAATTGCGTCTATCGTTGATAGATCAAACTCCGTCATCTTCACAATCTCGTCCAACATCGGCAGCAGTGTCTGTGAGTGTGTCTTTTTATAATTTACGGTATATTCCGCAACCGTCCGGTTATCCTCTACAATCGCAACCGTTGCAACCAATCCCGAACTGTCTAATGCAAGTATACGCATATTACGCCTTCCTCTCTTCTATTGTAATCTTCCGATAATCAAATCCCTGTTTTAAATCTTTCTCTATGAGAATGGAAGTCCTGTTCTCCGGAAGAATTTCTTCAATCAAATTCGCCCACTCAATCAGAGAAACTCCCTCTCCGTAAACATAATCCTCATACCCGATTTCGTCCATCTCACTGATGTCACCGATGCGGTACACATCAAAGTGATAAAACGGCAAACGTCCTTCATCATACACCTGAACAATGGTAAACGTGGGGCTGCTAATCTGTTCTTCAATGGCAAGCCCTTGTGCAAGCCCTTGTGTGAAAACCGTTTTCCCGACGCCCAAATCTCCAACCAGCGTGAGTACGTCTCCTTTTTTCGCATTTTTCCCAATCTCTACGCCTAACCGGTACGTTTCCTCGGCGCTTCTTGTTTCTATTATCATGTGCAAACCTCTCCTAATGAATATGACGGATTCTTACCTTTTTCGGAGGAATATGTGTATGAATCATCTGAAGTGCTTCCTCATACTGCTCTTCCATACACTCCTTCGGTAAAATCATTGCCCGCACTCTTCCCAGATATAAAATCACACTTTTCTGCGTACTGACCGCCTTCGTAATCTCTTCCCATCTTGAAACTGCTTCTGCATCTCCCTGCCTTACCACAATTCCTTCCTCCGTAAATTCATATTCCAGAGGATTCTGAAACATGGGCGTGTTTTTCACCTGCATTCTCGCCTTATTTCGCATCGCCTGCGGATTTAAAACAAGAAAGATAACCGCACAAAACAGCCATACCAAACCGGACTGCACCTCACCTCCTGCAATTCCTTTTCCAAACACAATCAGACAAAATACACCCGCAATGGTGCCAAGCAGTCCGCTTGCATGGGTATAATTATGATACAGCATAAAATCATACATATATTTTTCTGTCATCTTCACTTCAAATTTCACTGACATCTTCATTCCTCCGTGTCTTCCGTTAATGCCCTTTTATAATCGGACTTATCTTTTTATAAATCAAAAGAACGACTGTTGACACCGCAACACCTTTCAGCAGGTTAAAAGGTACCACCGCAAACAGCACAAATGTAAACAGACTCGTAA
>CAZXQK010000095.1:0-5403 GCA_964642785.1 uncultured Faecalimonas sp. | reverse complement strand
GATGGAGAAGCATCTGCACCACTTGACTGCACACACTCTTTTCAGGATCCTGTACCGGATTCCTCATATGATGCAGGATCTTCCAAAGTTAAGCTTCAGGAAGAACACGTTGTCCCTGTTGCAGAACCAGAAGAAGAAACAGCGACTGTATCTTTTAATCCTGACAGATCTCCTGAGGAAATGAGCATCGAAGAGCTCCAGGCTGCCATTCTTGCCAAAATGGCAAACAACGGTCCCGTTACCGAACAAATGAGAAAAACTGTCTATGACAATATATGGCACGACTCTCTGGTAAACTGGGTCAGAAGTTTCCATTAGAAGCTCATGTCTAAAAAAACCTCCGCGCGTGCAAAACGTTCGGAGGTTTTCCATATTTTTTCACTCTTATTCAAATAATTTCATTACCATTTCCGCATCAAAAGTCACGGAAGATACGTGATTCACTTCAATCTGATATAGTGCATTCGCAGCAATATGTTCTGCTGCCTGTTCCAGATCACGAATACCGTCTATGTCTGCAAAATGAGCCACCAGTGCATCCAGTCCTTCCTCAGTTACCACACATTCCTGCTCTGCCAATCCCATACGTTTCAATACTTTCGGCAATGCAAATTTGGAAAAAATCACTTTCTTCTCTTCCGATGTATAGCCCGGAATCTCAATGACCGCAAAGCGTGACATCAGAGGTGCACTAATCTGACTTTTATCATTTGCTGTCGCAATCGGATACACACCACTTGTCGGAATCATGCATTCCATATAGTTATCTGTAAATCCAAGATTATCCAAAAGCGTCAAAAGTACATCTGCCGGATTTCCATTTCCTTTTCCGGAAGCTGCTTTATCAAGTTCATTAATAATGAAAACAAGATTTGACTCTCCTGCCATAGAGAAAGCTTCCATGATAATACCCGGTTTCGCATTAGAATAAATACGCGAACTGCCCGTTAATTGTTCCGCATCATTAATCGAACTCATATCCAATGAAGTCCATGGCAATCTTAAAATACGTGCAACTGCATATGCAATCTGGGATTTTCCTGTCCCCGCCGGTCCCACAAGTAAAATTCCATATGCCGGAAGAGTATGCGTCCGGTTGATTTGTATAATGGTTTCGATAATCCGTTGTTTTACTTTTTCCATACCATACAGTTCTTCGTCTAAAATCCGCCTTGCCTCCTGCGGGTCTATCGACTCAAAATAGTCATTTTTCCATTGAATGTTCATCATGATGGAAAGTGCCCGCTGTGCATGGCGGCGTTCCTCCGGTGTTACCTCATGGGAGTGCGCCACAGCAAGATTTCTTCTCGCCCATAGTTTGATATTATCCGGCAATGTCTTCCCTGCACAACTCATAAAATCGGAAATGCTCTGCAAACTTGTCAGTTTCATATCATCTCCTGTTTCATCTAATTCCTCATCTTCCTCCAATTCACCCTGTGGTGCGTTGCTTGCAAATAAACGTTCAATCATATACTGTAAAAATCCGTCTTCTGCAGAAAGTTTACCGCTCCCACTGGAAGCCATTTCGCGAATTTTGTATACAGCATAACCATCTTCTCTATTTTCTCCCGACAGGCGAACATTAATATGATTCTTTCCAAGCCACTTGATCAAATGTACAAAGCGTGCATCCAACTGCAGAATATCGACCGTCACCGTTCCTTCTTTATCCTTACATTCAAATGCGGTCTGTCTGCTTTGATTTGTAAAATATCCGCAAGAATAATGTTCTCTCCTGCATTCGCTGTTATCCAAGATTAAGATTGGTTTTTCCGGTGTCGCAATTCTTTCATTTGAATGAATAATTTTATATGTACAAACAAATTCATCACTTTCTTCTTTTGGTGTATTCGTAAAGTCAAATACCGGCATTTTTTATCTCCTCTCTTATTTTTCATTCTCAATTCGATGTCCCCGAACCAACAGACGATGCGTGTTGATTCCATATGGCGTACACGTTATCAGTGTACAATAATCCTGCCCTTTTTCTATCTTCAGTTTTGAAAAATCAGTCGGCTCTACAATGCAGATTTGATCTATCTCATAGGTAAGGTTTTTTCCCAAAGTGTGAAGTTGAAATGTATCGCCTACTACAAGCTGATCCAAATCTGTAAACAGCCTTGAAGACGGAAGTCCTCTGTGTCCGGACAAAATACAGTGGGAACTCTCTCCTCCCACCGGAAGTGAACTGCCCTCCATATGACCAATGCCAACCTGCAAAACCGCTTCTTCTGTTCCATGATAGATTGGCAGAGAACATGAAATCTTCGATATTTCAATATACGACATAATTCCACTCGAGTCAACCTTCAGGCACTCGTTATATGTCTTTTTTTCTTCATCAGACAAAAACCAATGAATTCCATTATCACCAATCTTTTTATTATATTCTACTGCTTCTTCCCATAATTTTTCATACTGTTCCCGTTTCGTGTCAGAAACATTTTCTTCGTATGCCACAATCAATTGCGACTGTTTCTTTCCGTTCCAATAATTGCTAAGGGTTGGATAGACAAGCAATCCAACCCCCACAAGAAAGAACACTATCAACAAAATAGTAATTCCTTGTTTCTTCATATCTTTTACCTACCGACTCTGTTCACGCAATTCTCTACGTCTTCTTATAAAAAGAAGTGTTCCTGAGCCAAGCACCAACACGCTTCCCATTATATAAAAAACGGTTGTTCCAATACCACCTGTCTCCAAAAGTTCTGTCCTGTTAAAATCATGAAATGAAAGTGTCATCAATGCATCGTCTTTACTCCATTCAAACTCAAAAGTACGTTTCAGATTTTCTGTTCCCGTCGGGCAATTCGTGAATTTCAATTGATACGTATTCCCTTGACGCAATCCCAACAGGATAAGCGTTTCAGAAGATGACCATTCCATAACTTCACCCTCACCTTCGTCACATCTCACATAGCAGACTATTTCACCTGCATTCCTACTCTTCATCACCAACTTTTTCATCGGAATTTTCTTTAGTTTGGAGGCATCATCACGCTCATACAGTTCGAAGGATAGTTTTGTAAAGTTCCCCGCATTCTCACTGTCATTGACAATGACCAGCTTGCTGACATCAACAGTCACAACAGATGCGTTTGATGAGAGTGAATTATCCCCATATGTGAATGTGACCCAGCCTTTTGTCTCAAGGCTTGTTCCTTTCGAAGCATCCTTCATATTATCGGTCGCAACGACTACGACATCATATGTGATAATCACCTGAGTTACACCCGCAAGTTCATCATCTTTTAACGTATATTTTTCCTCTCCGACTTCCGTAGTGAATGTATAGCCGGTGAACGCTGTTGTCGTCGTTTCTCCATTCTTAGATATTTGCACACTTGTCGTATTCTCTACTTTTTCCAGTTCATCCGGAATCACATCATGGATCACAACATTCGTCGCACCGTTCACCATGGTTGCCGTAAGCACACATGTGAATGTTTCTCCGACATATGCATTTACTTCATCCACTTCCTGCCCGCCACTACGTTTGATTTTCTTTTCCAAAGTAGGTTCTCCATTCTTGTCTGTCATGAATGAAATTTCTTCCAGCAGTTCCTTCAGCATTTCCGGATTGGTTACATAATAACGTCTTCCATCGCTGCTTTTTTGAAACTCTATACCCACATCTTCAAATTCATACCCGATTTCTTCATATTCATATGAAGTCAAATAATAACTATAACCATTTTCAGAATCAGCTGTATGAAAGTAAGAGTCACTTGCCTGTGACGTCATTCCTGCTGCAAACATCACCGTTGCACATACAAGCACTGCAGATACTGTTTTCACTAGTTTCTTGCGTTCCAAAAGCACAAAACCAATCACTGCAACACCAATAAGCACAACGCCGACCAGCGTGTAAAGAAACGTTCCACTTCCTCCCGTGCTAGGCAGTCTGGCAATACGTCCAATCTCATTTAAGACGGTGATCTGATATGTGCCGTCTTCCATTCTCGTTATCTCTACATTTTCATTTTCTGTCAATAATGAAACACCCTGTTCACTTACCTGGAATTTCATTTCTTCGCTCATTGCTAAATATCCGTTTGGTGCAAGTGTTTCGGTCAGGCTGTATTCACCATACGCCAAATCACCACATACAAAATTTTCTTCCAGCACTTCCGTCTCTTGTTCCAAGCGATACTGTCCGCCCTCAATTTCCAGTTTATCAACAGAATCTGTTGTTACAATCTTAATTGTTTGTGCTTCATCCTGAGCAGATGTTTTCGCAAATGCAACCGTCGGTTTTAATCCCCATAAGCTCATGGCAAACAGCAGTACCAACGCAAGTGTGCTTTTCTTCTTTGTCCGAATAATTCGCCACGCCGATATTCCAATCACAACAAGTGCAACAACACCCACAGCGAAATATAATGTAACCTTTGCCTTATCTCCCGTATCAGGTTTTACACCGTTATCTGTTTTCACACCATCATCCGGCTTCGTATCATCATCCGGCTTCGCATCTTCTGTCGGTGTCTCTGCCTTTGGTTTCACAATCAAATCTGCCGTTCCCTTTTCTCCATCTTCTGAAAGAACCAAAAGCGTCGGAGCAATTACCCCATACTCGCTTTTTCCGTCCTGAACCAGCAGGTAGATTCCCATATCCAATGACGAAAACAGTACCACTCCATCTTCATCTGTCGTACCAGCACAACTCGGTACGGTTGTCAAACTGTCATGTTCTACCAGTACTTTCGCCGCATCTTCCCAATCACTGGCATACTGCAAATTTCCGATTATAATATTGGTATCTTGGAAACATTCTGTCAATTCCGCTTCTCCGACTTGGTAGAGTTTGAAATTCACATTCTTCTTCAACGTCCCGATATCATTCAGTCTGACTTCGACACTACCTTTCGTATTCCCGGCCATGACATATTCTTTCGTACCTTTTGGCAATATAATTGCCAAGAATAAAATCAGAAGCATTGTCATAATTCGTTTGCGCATTGCTTTGCCCTCCTTACAATTATGATTTATTGTCCATAATTGTATCAGATAGTACTTTAAAACGCAAGAAAACGTCGTATCAATTTTATGTAAAAATTTTATGAGTTGAGCAGAGTGCTTTTTAATGTCATCCAAAAAAACCGGAACATAAAATATGTTCCAGGTTTTCGATGTTCATCTTGTCTACAGACAACCGATTAACGTTTTGAGAACTTGGGAATGCTGGATTTACTAGGATCAGTAGGTGAGATGTTGCAAACACGTTACAAACGCTGGACTTCTCATTACTCCTCACCACACCTTTAATCAAACGGTAAATCGATATCTTCATCGCCACAACAGCATCTCACTTCTCCAAACATGTCATTTTCTCTTTGCTCTATCGTTTCCATTTCTTCCCATGTAATACCGTATGGTGCTCCACCTGATGTATAA
>CAZXQK010000094.1:0-5416 GCA_964642785.1 uncultured Faecalimonas sp. | reverse complement strand
CTGCATGATTCCGAGGAAATTGACCATCTGATTGCAAAGGGTTGACAAATGCTTTGCCGGTGCAGAGGTAATCTTTCCGACAACTCCTCCAAGTCCCTCCTGAATCAATTGCTTCAAAGACCATCCTGCACAGTATCCTGTCAGCATAGACAGATCATGGATATGAATATCCGCATTGCGATGTGCGTTGCTGATTTCTTCATCATAAATCTCTGACAGCCAGTAATTTGCCGTAATCGCACCGGAGTTGCTTAAAATCAATCCGCCTACCGAATAAGTAACCGTTGAATTTTCTTTTACGCGCCAGTCGTTGACGTTGACATAGTTGTCCACAATTTCTTTATAGTCAAGCACAGTTGACTTCATGTTACGAATCTTTTCTCTTTGCTTCCGATACAGAATATAGCCCTTAGCAACTTCACTATACCCGGCCTGAATCAATACTGATTCCACACTGTCCTGAATATCTTCCACGCGAACAAATCCATCCTTGATCTTTGCAGTAAAGTCAGCCGTTACCTTCAATGCCAGCATGTCAATGATATCCGGATGTGTGTCCATGTCCTGTGCTTCAAATGCTTTCGTAATCGCCGTTGCGATTTTTTGCAGGTTAAATTCTGCGATTTTTCCATCTCTTTTCTTTACCTGATACATAATTTTCCCTCCGTACATTGACCTTTTCGTTTTTCCATTGTAGCACTATGCGTAGTGTTCGTCAACATAAAAAGGAACAAGATATTGTGCCTTTTCCTTTTTTTCAAAGTACAACATCTTGTTCCATAATTCACATGCCGCGAATGGTTGCTTTCGGGACGTATTCCTGCACAATCCTTAGAAATTCCTGCATTTCTTCCTTTGTACATCCTCTGGTTTTCTTTCCGATCAAATCACCGGAGTCCACAAAATTTTGCAAAAAATATTTCTCTGTTCCAAAAATCCATTGTCCGATCCTTTCAAAATCTTCTTTGGAATGATAGTTCTTCACCACCGTTGTGCGAAACTCATATGGTATGTGTCCTTCCTTTAGATACGAAACACTTTTTTTGATTTTCTCCATATCAAGAACATTCACCCCGGCGGTAAAAGCATATGTTTCCGGACAATTCTTTATATCCATTGCCACATAATCAAGCAATCCGCTTTCACACAAAGAAATCAATCTGTCCGGGAAACTTCCATTCGTGTCTAATTTCACAGCATAGCCGAGTTCTTTGATCTGCTTTATGAATGCTTTCAAATCCGGCTGCAACAACGGTTCTCCGCCACTGATACAGACGCCATCCAAAATTCCACTGCGCTTCTTTAAAAAACGAAAAAATTCTGCTTCTGTCATTTCAGTTTCCTCCGGAATATCTATCACCAATGATGCATTATGGCAAAACGGACAACGAAAATTACAGCCTGCCGTAAATACGGTACAGGCTGTTCTCTCCGGAAAATCTAATAATGTTAATTTTTGCAAACCTTGTATTTTCATAACTGTCTACTCTCTTGAGAAATTCGCAAATTTTGTATATTGTGGCAGCCATGTCAAATTAATCGTACCAATGGCACCATTTCTTTGTTTTGCAATGATAATCTCCGCCACATTTTTCATCTCTGTATCTTTATTATAGTAATCATCACGATAAATGAACATAACCACGTCAGCATCCTGCTCAATGGCACCGGACTCACGAAGATCAGACATCATCGGTCGATGATCCGGTCGCTGTTCAACAGCACGACTGAGCTGTGACAGTGCAACTACCGGGACATTCAACTCTCTGGCTACAGCCTTCAACGAACGTGAAATTTCCGAAATTTCCTGTTGTCTTGATTCACTTCTTCCACCGACACGGCCTGTCATCAACTGTAAGTAGTCGATGATAATCAGATCCAATCCATGCTCTAATTTCATCTTACGACATTTGGAACGCAGTTCAGAAATAGAAATACCGGGTGTATCATCAATCATAAGATTCGACTTACTGATAATCCCTGCACTTTCAATTAATTTTTCCCAATCATCTTCTTTCAGATTACCGGTACGTAGCGACTGTGCATCTACCTGTGCTTCCAGCGCAAACAAACGATTTACCAACTGTTCCTTGGACATTTCCAAACTGAAAATGGCAACTGCTTTTTGTGCTTTAAAAGCTACGTGCTGTGCAATGTTAAGTACAAATGCTGTCTTCCCCATGGAAGGACGTGCCGCTACCAAGATTAAATCCGAAGGCTGAAGCCCTGCCGTCTTATAATCCAAATCTAAAAATCCTGTGGGAATTCCCGTTACACTTCCGGCATTTTTAGAAGCAAGATCGATTTTATCAAGGGCATTCAATACCACTTGCTTGATTGGGACAAAATCACCGGTATTGCGGTTTTGAAGCAATTCAAACACCTTTTTTTCAGTGGTTTCTAACACAACCTCCATCGGCTCCCTGCCAAGATAACACATATTTTCAATTTCTTCGTTTAACTTAATCAAGCGACGGAGCATAGCCTTCTCAGCAACAATTTCTGCGTAGTACTTCACATTCGCCGATGTTGGAACTGCCGCAAGCAAATCACGTACAAATTCCAAACTGCTGATTTCTGTAGGAACATCTTTTTCCTTCAACCGACTCTGCAGTGTAATCAAATCTACCGGTTTTCCTTCATTATAAATCTCCACAACCGCCTCAAAAATCACACCATATGCCGACTGGTAAAAATCCGTACCGGATATAATTTCAGATGCAGTCAGGATTGCTTCTTTATCCATCAGCATTGCACCAATTACTGCTTGCTCTGCTTCGATACTATGTGGCAGTACTCGTTTAATGAGTGCTTCTTCCATAGTTTTGCCTCCTATTCCTCTGTCACATGTACTTTCAGTTCTGCTGTCACTTTCTGATGAAGCTTCACCGGAACATTGTGTGTACCTAATGTCTTAATCGCATCCTTCAATTGAATTTTTTTCTTATCAATGTCATATCCCATCTGCTCTTTTACAGCCATTGCGATTTCTTTTGTAGAAACGGAACCAAATGTTCTTCCGCCTTCCCCTACTTTAATTTTTACTTCTACTTTCCCTGCTTCTATTTTCTTTGCAAGTTCTTTTGCTTCCTCCAAAATCTGTTTGGCAACTTTTTCTTCATTTGCCTTTTGCAACTTCAAATCATTCAGATTTTTTCCGGTTGCCTCCAACCCTAATTTCTTTGGTAAAACAAAGTTTCTTGCATAACCGTCACTGACATTTACGATTTCACCCTTTTTGCCAAGTGTCTTTACATCTTCTAATAAAATTACCTTCATCTTAAATATCTCCTTCTGCAATCATCGTATCAATCGTCTGCTTCAACGCTTTGACTGCTTCATCCATATCTGTGTGTTGGAACTGGGTACCGGCAGTATTAATATGACCGCCTCCGCCAAGTCGTTCCATAACGAGCTGTACATTCACTTCATCAATGGCTCTTGCACTTACATAAATCTTTCCATAATACTCTGTCAATACAAAAGATGCCTTAATACCATTGATGTTCAGCAGCTCATTTGCAGCCTGTGCACCAATAATGGTCGGACTGTCAATCGATTCATTTTCAAAACGTGCAATGGCAAATTCTTCATGATAAATTTCTGCACTGCTGACAATTTTTGATTTCTCACGATACCAGTCCAAATCGTCACGAAATACCTTTCTGACATACGTAATGTCCGCACCGCAACGACGGAGAAATGCCGCCGCCTCGAAAGTTCTGACACCGGTTCTGCTCATAAAATTATTCGTGTCAATCATGATTCCGGCATACATACTGTTTGCCTCAATGTTCGAAATCTTAACATCGTCCGTAATGTACTGCAGAACCTCCGCAACCATCTCACAGGCAGACGATGCATACGGTTCAATATAAGATAATACCGTATTTTCTATCACGTCGTTAGACTGTCTGTGATGGTCGAATACCACAATCATCTTTGCTTTTTTCAGCAGTTCCGGACATTCTGTCATCTCCGGACGATTAGTATCCACTACAACCACCATTGTATTATCATTCATAATTTCATGAACTTCCTGTGATTTCACAAACATATTATCCGGATAATTCGGACTTTCACAAAATGCATTATAAAACGGTCTTACCGAAGACGTAACTTCATCTATCACAATATATGCCTTCTTCTGCATGGACTGTGCCGCTCGATAAATTCCGACCGCTGCACCAAAAGAGTCCACATCAGCAATGCGATGCCCCATAACGATCAACTGATCCTTTGCCATAATGAACTCACGCAATGCCTCCGCTTTTACCCTTGCTTTTACACGTGTATTTTTCAGCGTATGCTCTTTTTTACCACCATAATAAGTAATATTGCCACCATTTTTTACAACTGCCTGATCACCGCCTCGTGCAAGTGCAAGGTCAATGGCTACCCGTGCATGATTATAGCTCTGCGCATAAGTTTCCGCTGACAGACCAATACCAATACTTAAAGTTACCGGTCTGGTATTACCGATATTGACACTCTTTGCATCTTCCAAAATGGTGAATTTTCCTTTCTCCATTTCCTGAAAATACTTTTGCTTCACAACAAAGAAATACTTATCTTTTTCCATCTTTTTGACAAGCCCGTCAAAGTTGGCCAAATATTGATTTACTTTTCGGTCAATCAAAGCAACAAGAAGTGACTGACGCACCTCCTCCACACTTTCCATAACTTCTTCATAGTTATCAAAATAAATCAATCCTGACACCAGTTTTTGTCCTTCGTTTTCCCGAATATAATAACGCAGCTCTGTTATATCTTTGAGCGTAACCGTCACAAAATATTCCTTTCCTTTTGGCAGTCCAATAACATTTTCCGTATCATTGAAGGTATCTACAGGAATCTTTTTTAAAACAGCGCAGTATTCCTTATTCTCAAACTCCACTTCTTTTTCCACGGTTTCATCACTTTTTGGAAAAATGCTGCGATTCAAGTCATGGATATAACTGCTTAAATATTGATTGACAACAGATTCATGTTCAAACAACTGCTCGAACTGCTCATTTGCCCAAACAACTTTCCCATCATCCAGCATAACCGCATAAGGAAACATCATTTCCTTCAGCAATGTATTTTGTAAAAAACCATATTGTTCTGCAATTCCTCTTGGGTTTGATAATACGAGTGTTTTGTTGTGGAAATACATAAGCAGCAAAGCAATCACATACACCACCATAAATCCGCTCATCACAACTCCCGCTTTAGGATCAACAAAAAACATAGTCCCTGTTATGGCAATCAGAAATAACAAATTCATTATTTTTTTCATATTATACTCCGTATCCGTCCGGATTATCAGATTGCCATCTCCATGAGTCTTCACACATTTCTTCTAAGCCGCGTTCTGCTACCCAACCAAGTTCTGCTTTTGCTTTTGCCGGATCTGCATAACAGGTCGCAATAT
>CAZXQK010000093.1:0-5425 GCA_964642785.1 uncultured Faecalimonas sp. | reverse complement strand
TGGGATAACCCGGTATCAGCAGATTAAAGGCAAAATACGGTTCTGTGAAAAGTCTTCATCTTCCAATTCCATACATGCATCTTCCGGCTTCATCCAGTCGGCACTTCCATGTTCAATATCCATATGAAAATCACGATAATATGTAATCAGGTAACCAACAATAAATAACCAAATCATAAATGCAAGCATCAAGAAAGCCGGTGTTTTCGGATTCCACCAGTTTTCCAGCGGATGCGTAAAAATATAAATCATTCCTTCTTTTAAAGTTGTAATGGT
This sequence comes from uncultured Faecalimonas sp., assembly GCA_964642785.1. Lineage (GTDB taxonomy): Bacteria > Bacillota > Clostridia > Lachnospirales > Lachnospiraceae > Faecalimonas. Next base: position 5,149 of record CAZXQK010000093.1, on the reverse strand, counting down.
CATGTTTGGTAAGATACATAAACCGGATAAATAATATGCAATCAAAAATAGAATTACCGCAATTACGAGATAAAATCCTATCGGCTGTTTTCTCTTCTGATAAAATTGATCATACATTTTTTATGTTCTCCATTTAAAGTTTCTGTTTCTGTGCATTTAAAAGTGCTGCTTCCAGTTTTTTCATATCGTAATTTCGTTGTTCAAAGTTGTTAAATTTATGATTCTTTGCATTCGGATTTGGAGTTCTTGCAGCGTTTCTTGTAAGCACGGCATCTTCCTTCAGATTCTCCACGTTGCGGAAACTGCGCTGCACGCTGGCATAAGGACGGTATGTCTCTTGAAATCCACGTTCCGTCAATTCACCATTTCCTGTCATCACATATGATTTCTGATTTTTCTCTAAAAACGCGATGTACGTTTTTCCATCATCCCCGGAAAACACTTGATTGCGTGGGATTAAAAGTGTCTGTTGCCGGGTTCCGTATGTCCCCGGAATACGCGATGCAAAGTAACCGTTTTTCTGCATTTCGTATGTCTTTCCCGATAGCTGCATATTATCGACCAGTGTTTCCTTGTTAATTGTTATCTTCTCAAAATTTTGATTCTGCAGATACTTTACAAATTCCTCTGAGTTTTCCTTTCCCAGCGGAGCATCCCACGGAACTGCTTTTGATTGTGTTTCAAATTCCTGGTTGGCATCCTGATAGATTTGTTCAGAAGCTGCAATATAATCTCCCTGCTCCATTTCCCCTGTTGCTAAATAGGATTGATTGTCAAGACTGTACATTTCTCCTGTTTCCTTACCCATCTGCATTTGCTTGTCCTTCCACATTTTAAACCACACCTCCAATTTATTTCGGTCTGCATTTGGAATTGCTAACTGAGAATTACCATCTCCTACTTTCAAATCCGGCAGGATGTGATAATTCAACCCCAATATATCAAAATCCGGCAAAGCCTCCTGAAGTTCTTCTCCCTCAAACGGAAGATTAAAAATAGAATAATTATCTTCCGTAAATGCCTTCAATTCCTCCATCCCTTTCGAACCTCCCGAAAGTTCTGATGTCAGATGATTCAAAAACCAGTTTTTAAAAATCTGCTGATCCGAATTAGCCACCGCAATCTGTATTGTATGTTCGGATCCGTTTACCTTTGGCAGCATAAAATGTGAGATTCCCAATTTCTGCAATTGCTGAAACTCCGGCATATTAGTTTCCAGCACTTTCATCTCCTTACGGAGTTTTGATTTTTCTACCGGATTTTTTGTCTTTTCCAATAACGACTGCAGACGATTGAATCTGCTTACATTTTCTGCATGTTCTGCAGATACCGGCACATTGTAAACTGTAAATTCACCTTTAGATTGTGTAACAAACCCTTTAAATCCATCTGCCAGCCCGGTTGCAATCAATCCTTTTTTTGCCATTCTCAAAACAAAAGTCAAGAGCATCAGATTTAGTTTTGTAGACAATACCACCAGCGAAGCAATTTGTCCTCCTGTTTTGCTGATATTCATCATCACCTGCTCTATTTCTCTATCCTGTTCCATTTCATCTTTCCTCCTTTTTCCTGCTCCATCTTTTTCAGCCGCTGCATAATTTCTACAGGAAGCACCGGAGAAATAAACATCCGTATATTTCTAATTGGTATTCCTTCCTCCATGCAGTCCATAATAAAATGTAACTGCTGTGTGCTGTATAAATTTATGATGTCGGATAAAAATTCCTTTGGTGATTCTCTTCTTTTAAAAAATCTTTGTTTTTGGCAGTCTGCCGGCTGCACATCATATGCTTCCACATCCTTCCCTTTTGTTTTTGGAACTTCCTCCGAACTCATTGTACCGAATTTCGGTACGTTATTTATTTTATGTTCCTGCTCCATGATTTTGTTTTCTGCACTTGCCAGCCTTTTTCTTAGTTCATTTAATTTTTCTCCATATTCCTCGATGACAGCCTTCTGAATACATTCATATCGGAGTTCGGTCAATGCTTTCACTGTATCCTCCTCGTTTTGGGCTTCTCTCATCTTTTCCACCGGTACCTTATCACAAGCACATAAATAAATCTGCTGTAATAAATCGACAGAACTGTTTCTTGCAACCAATTTCCTGTATTCATCCGGAATCCAATCTGCATATTGAATCAGTGCTGCAAGGTAACGCATGGCTAATTCCTTCTTATCATGCTTTTCCACTGTTTTGTCAGATTCCCTTTTCGTTTCAGTTGTGTCCATACCCTCATCTCCCTTACAGTTTTATTTCGGTCTGTTTCTTGTATGTACCGAAATTCGGTACATCCGATTTCAGGACATCCGATCTTACTTCTTCTTTTTGTTTTTTGCCGTTGACATCACTTCCAATCTTCCGTATAATATGATTGCAAGCAGGAGCAGGGTGGCCTTGTCGCAATTGGAGCGGCAACAGCGCAAGTTCACTGCTTTTTTCATTGTCTATGTAAAGCAGCTTATTTTGTTCCACAATCCGGTCAACAAAATTCTGAAAATGATTTTTTCCATATACACTTGTAATAAAATTAGAATCCTCAGTCTGCAATCTGTATAATGCCTCTCCTTGCGGTTCAATAGAAACAATAATCGGCAGATTGTCAGAATCCCGATATCCGAGGATGACAACAATCGCAGATTCCTTTGTAAAGGATTCTGCAACCATTACCGGATGTTCCAGAGCCTCCGGAATTTTCTTCACTTCTTTCTTGGTCAGTCCATGTTGATGCGGATTCTTTGAATTTTTCTCACGCATGCAATGTGTTAAATGTCTTTGTGAAATATGCATGCTTAATGATTTCAGACCTATATTCTGTAATACCAGTGGTGTATTGCAAACTTTTACTGCATCACGCTTTGGTAATTCATGTTCCAAGCACGCATCCACCTGCTTTCCAAAATTTAAATATTCCTGACACGCATTGGAATATAATGTCTTTTCTTCTTCACTCAATTCATGAATCACACTTTCTGTTCTTCCAATCGATGCTTCATATTCTAAAATGATCTGTTCTTCCACCGTATGATAACGTTTCAGTGCTTCCTCTATCTTCTCCTGCTTATCTTCCAGTTGCTTCATGTTCTGCGAAAGTCGTTCTGTATTTCTTTTGACAGTCATATATCGTTCCTCTATATACGCGGTGCTGCCTTTTTCAGTACATGATGCTTTTCCTGCCCTGTTTGCTGCTCTTCATCCTGTTTCAATGATTCTATATCAGTTCTTGAATACTCCGGAATGACGGCATATCCATTTTGTTGCAATTGCTCATAATGTTCAACAAGTGCATGTGCAATGTAAGGGGAATATATTCTCATAGGTTTCTCAAAATCAGTATCCAATTTATCCAGAGTCTCCTTAAAATATGCTCGAAAATAGTTCGTTGCATCCTGAAAACCTTTTCTGAGACTTTGCTCAAAATCTTCTCCATCCGTTTTAATACTGAAACTCTTGCTTTCCTCAATTTCATTTGCATGCACCACAAGGACAGTATAGATAACTTCATGCCATGTGTTGTATCCGGTGATGTCGATATCAACATAATCCTGTGGACGCTTCACATTTGCAACTCGTCCAATCCACGATCCCCATTCTGTTTTATTCTTCATGATTTCTGAGTGTGCCTGCATGGAAACCACATCAAGTGCATGATTCAGACTATGATATGTCTGGTCCTTATTCAAGGTTTCTTTCATCAAAGACTGACGGCATAAGATTTCTTCCGCCTCATTTTGTGTCAGTTCCGGAAATATGTTTCTTTCCATATACGCATGTTTCATACTTACTGTATCAAAAGAAACCAATTGATACTCCACCCCATTTATAAGATACCCGAGTTCCTTACCGTCAGTCAGTTTCTCTGCATAAGCTGCCAATGCAGATTCAAAATCCAGATATGTTTTTATACTCTGATTCTTATCCAAACCTGTGCCGTCTAAATTTTTCGTGTAAAATTCAAGTCTTCCTTTCGGATGTATACACTCTTCATATTCCGCTTCATCATTTTGAGAAATTGGTTTGAGGTTCTCCAAAACACTGCCCAATGCTTCCCAGCCATCAACACGAATCATCTTTCCTGTCATATGATTGTGAAATGCAACGGTTGCTATACTGTCAAGAGGCTCCTGAACCCTTTCATAGCCGGCTAGTTTCATCGCTTTTGTATATCTTTCTTCCAAAGATACACCTTTTCGTTCTTCCCTGGTTTCAATCACTGCTTCTCTGGAAGAATCCACAAGCATTTCATATTCTTCCTGTTTGAGGATGCCTGCTTTATATTCCATATACGCCGCCGCTTTCTCTGCCTCCTGCACTGCCTTTATCAATGTTTCCGGAGTCTTCCGGATCGTCTGAATCCAGGACTGTACATAAGCCTTATGATTCTTCACGTGTTGCTCACTCTGTTCCGTCTGCAGATTGACAGACATGAAACAGGAACTGATTTCCGCAACCAATTCCTCAAATGCGTAGTCTTCTCCGCCCCGGCTTCCCATCTTTCGATTCAAACGGTGTGCAGCTCCTGTGGCATGTGCAAGTTCATGAAGTGCTGTAGAAGCATACTCATAATCCGAATAAAAAAATCCCGGCATCGGAAGATGGATTTTATCCTCCGTCGGACGATAAAACGCTCTGTCACCTCCGTCATTTACGATTGGAACATTCATATTGTCTGACAAAGTGTCTATTAACACATCCGGTAAAATATCATTCTGTTCCGGTTCCGGAAGCTGTGGGATTCCTTCAATCAATGCAGCATTAAAAACGGTTTTATAAACTGCACGCAAGGTGTAACGTTCTCCCAGCGACTCTTTCCGTTCACGAAACTCTTGCCACGAAAGTCCTTTTTTCTCTTCTGTATCATACGGAAACCAATACTCTACTTTTACACCTTGTCCCTTTGCATCCACTAATTTCCAACCCGCTTTTTGAATCTGCGTGTATGTACACCAGCGTGGATCCTCGTACCCGCGCATCATGGACACCATCATCAAATGAAATCGGTTGATTCCTTTATACTTATATTTTGTTTCTCCGTTCATCGGTGTGTTTTTGCCCCAGCCGTTTCATCCCTTCTTCCACTCCAACTGTTCTTCATGTAACAAATTGAGAAACGCATTGGCCAGGGATGTTCTATACTCCTTCGTATTC
>CAZXQK010000092.1:0-5474 GCA_964642785.1 uncultured Faecalimonas sp. | reverse complement strand
GTGGATCTGTCACAGAAATTATTTGACGAAAAGCAGTCATTATTAAACCAGATGGATAAAGAATAGAGGAGAATGAAAATTATGAAAATTGTTGTTTTAGCCGGAGGATTAAGCACCGAACGTGACGTATCCCTTGCGTCCGGTGCCGGAATCTGTAAAACACTGATAGAGCGTGGACACGAAGCCTTTCTTTTAGATGTATATTTAGGTTTCCCTCATGCACCGGAACATTTAGAAGACGTATTTACCCTTCCGAATGCCGGACTGGAGATTGCGGAAGGAATCAAGACCACAGAGCCGGATCTGGTTGCCATAAAGGCTTCCAGAGAGGATCAGTCTGACTGTTTTGTCGGACCGAATGTAATCGAAATCTGCCGTCTTTCCGACATAGTATTTATGGGACTGCATGGTGATGTCGGAGAAAACGGAAAACTGCAGGCTACCTTTGATATTCTCGGAATCCGTTACACCGGACCGAACTATTTAGGAAGTGCACTTGCAATGGACAAAGGCATTACCAAACAGATTTTCAAAACAGCCGGCGTTCCTACTCCACTCGGAACATCATTAAAAAAAGAAAACAAAGACTGCACCCTTGCTGATTTGGGATTGAAACTCCCGGTTGTTGTAAAACCTTGCTCCGGTGGTTCCAGCATCGGTGTGTATATCGTAAATACAGAAGCAGAATATCAGGAAGCGATTGACAAATCCTTCTGCTACGAAGACGAAGTTGTCATTGAGCCATATATCAAAGGGCGCGAATTTGCCTGTGGCATCATCGACGGGAAAGCACTTCCTGTCATCGAAATCATTCCGAAAACCGGATTTTTCGATTACGCAAACAAATATCAGGCAGGTGCGACAGAAGAAATCTGTCCTGCACAGATTCCGGTGGAAGTTGCCCTTCGTATGCAACGTGCAACAGAACTTGCTTTCCGTTCCCTGAAATTAGATGTCTATTCCCGCGCCGATTTCTTATGGGACGAGAACAATGACATTTACTGCTTGGAAGTCAATACACTTCCGGGCATGACTTCTGCCAGCCTGCTTCCACAGGAAGCGAAAGCTGCCGGAATCGAATACGGGGAACTTTGTGAATTAATCATCAAAAAATCTTTAGAGCGTTACAACGCCTAATTGGAGGATACACCATGAAAGCAATGTCTTTAAAGGAAATCGCTGCTGCCTGCGGCGGACAATACTATGGAGATGAAACAAAATTACCATTGGAAGTAACAGGTGTCACAATCGACAGTCGGAAAATCGAAAACGGATATCTGTTTATTCCGATAAAAGGTGCTCGTGTAGACGGGCACACTTTTATTTCACAGGTTATGAATCAGGGTGCACTCTGTACCTTAACAGAACACCCTTTGACAACAGAATCCGATACATATATCCTTGTAAAATCCTGCGAACAGGCTTTGAAAGACTTAGCCGAGCATTACCGCAAAGCATTGGATATCAAAGTAGTCGGAATCACAGGAAGCGTTGGAAAAACAAGCACCAAAGAAATGATTGCCTCTGTCCTTTCTCAAAAGTACAAGGTATTGAAAACAGCCGGAAATTTCAATAACGAAATCGGTCTGCCTCTCACCATTTTCAACATTACCGAAGAACACGATATTGCAGTGTTGGAAATGGGAATCAGCGACTTTGGCGAAATGCACCGCCTTGCCAAAATGGCAAGACCGGACATCTGCGTGATTACCAACATCGGACTGTGCCATTTGGAAAATCTCATTGACCGGGACGGTATCCTGAAAGCCAAAACGGAAATGTTTGATTATGCACAGCCAAACGCAAAATATATCTTAAATGGTGATGATGACAAACTGATCACCGTAAAAGATTGGGAAGGTTACTCCCCGCTTTACTTTGGGTTATCCACAATTTTTGATGCGTATGCCGAAGATATCCACAGTCTGTCCTTGAAAGGAACACAATGCACGCTGCATCTTGGGGATAAGTCTGTAAAAGCAGTCATTCCTATTCCGGGACACCATATGGTATACAATGCCCTTGCCGGTGTTTTGGTCGGACATGAGTTCGGACTTAGCATGGAAGAAATCAAGACAGGTATCGAAGCTCTCGTTCCTGTTTCCGGACGCAACAACATGATTCAGACTGATGACTACCTTATCATAGATGACTGTTACAATGCAAACCCGATATCCACGAAAGCATCTTTGGATGTACTTTCCACTGCCGATTCCCGCAAAGTTGCCATCTTAGGTGATATGTTTGAACTCGGTGCCAACGAGAAAAAACTGCATTACGAAGTAGGGGGACACGCCGCGCAAAAAGAAATCGACCTTTGTATTTGCATCGGCGAATTATCACGCAATACCGCCAAAGGCGTTTTTGACGGAAAAGGAAATGTTGTTCATTTTGAAACCAAGGCGGAATTTCTGTCCAAAAGAAATGAACTGCTGCAAAAAGGCGATACCATTCTTGTAAAAGCATCACACGGCATGGAATTTTCAGAAATTGTAGAAGAATTGACTTGTCATTTTATGTAGAATTATGTAAAATAAGGTAGATTATTAAATTTTCATAAAAACTATAAACACGGAGGTTTTTCATGTTTGGAAAAAGACCAGATGGACGCAGACTTCGTACTGTTGATCCAATGCAGCTCATTACCGGCGTATTGATGAAAAAGCGATACGACTCTATGACGATGTACGAGGATACTTTCAACTGCGAGTCATGGGATAATTACATAAGAGAAAAAAATGCGGAAGGCATCAAGATGGGATATATGCATATCTTTATTGCCGGTGCTGTTCGTATGTTGGCACTGAAGCCCAGACTGAATCGTTTTGTGATGAACGGGAAGATTTATACAAGACCTAAAATCTGGGTAAGTTTCACCATTCATCCGGAATTACATATTGATTCTCCTGATACAACCATCAAACTTTGTTTTGAAGGAACAGAAAGCATTCTTGAGATCGCCGAGAAAATCAACGAAGCAATCCGTAAGGAAACCGTTCTTCGTACAGAAGAAAATGATACGGATAAACTGGCACGTTTCTTTACTGCCATTCCAAGTTCTATCCTGAATTTCATTGTAGCGATTCTGATGTGGATGGACAGACACAATATCCTGCCGAAAGCAATTATTGAATTAAGTCCTTTCCATACTTCATTCTTCATTACAAACCTGAAATCACTCGGAATCAATCACGTATTCCATCACACTTGTGATTTCGGTACAAATGGTTTGTTCTTCGCAATGGGAAAAGAAAAAGAAATTCCTGTTGCACGCAAAGGTGAAGTTGTCATCGAGAAGCATATGCCATTCAGCCTTGTATCCGATGAGCGTTTCTGTGACGGATTGTATTATGCGTTAGCGTTGCGTGAATTCCGCAAGATTATGCGTAATCCGGCTGTTTTAGAAACACCGCTTGAAAAGAAAGTGGAAGATATAAAATAAAAAATAGAGGTTATATTACCACTCTGGTACAGAAGTTGTATTCAGGGTGGTTTTTTATTTCTTAGAAAAATGTCATTTTTAATGGTTTTTAATAGGAAAAAGCGTCATTTTCAGATTGATTTTTATTGCATAAATGTCAATCCAATGGCATAATATAACTACAAAGGGAGGCAATACGATATGTTACATCGAAAAATAGAAAAGAAAATTCGCAATTGGATCAACAATAGTGCGAAAGCTTTGTTAATAGACGGAGCAAGACAGGTCGGAAAAACATATATCATAAAAAAAACGTTAGAAAACGAAGGTTGCGAATACATCGAATTTAATTTGTTAAAAAATCAATCACTTGTTTCATTGTTGTCAAAAAGTGATACCGTAGATGACATGATTGCTAATCTCTCACTTTTTGCAGACAAACCATTTCAAAGAGGAAAAACAATTATCTTTTTTGACGAAATACAAGAATTCAAAGAATTAACCACTAAAATCAAGTTTTGGGTGAACGAAGGTTCTTTCCGATATATTTTCAGCGGTTCGCTTCTTGGTGTAGAATTGAAAAATATAAAATCCGCTCCTGTCGGATACCTCACAACATATACGATGTACCCACTCGACTTTGAGGAATTTTTGCAAATTTACAATTTTTCTGACGATTTACGATCCATACTATATCGCTCATTCACAGAACGTACACCTGTGAACGATGCTGTCCATCAACGTATGATGCAAATTTTCAACATGTATCTGAACGTTGGAGGTATGCCCGCTGCTGTCGAAAAATTTCGGGAAACCAGAGATTTAGAATCCGTTATATCTGAGCATCTCGACATTATTACACAATATAAAAAAGATTTCACTCATTACGAGACAGAAGACAGGAAACCTTACCTCACGCAAATTTATGATTTAATTCCTGCTGAATTAAACAGAAGCAATAAACGATTCAATTTTACCGATATACAAAAAGGTCTTCGATATACTCGAAGCGAAGATGACTTTATATGGCTTTCCAGCGCAGGAGTTGCATTGCCTGCATATAATGTAACTGCACCTGTAGTCCCACTGCTGCTGAACGAGAAAAGTAGTTTATTTAAATTATTCCTCTCTGATATCGGTCTGTTAACAACAATGTACGGTAAAACAACAAAAATGAAACTGTTATCCGATAATCAGGATATCAACAACGGGGCTCTATACGAAAACGCAGTTGCACAGGAATTAAAAGCACATGGTTTCAAATTATATTACTATAACAGTAAAAAATACGGTGAACTTGATTTTGTTATCGAATACAAAGGACAAACGCTTCCAATAGAGGTGAAAAGTGGGAAAAGTTATCAAAGACATTCTGCTTTATCTAATATTATGGAAATATCCAACTACTCCATCAAGGAAGCATTCGTTTTGTCAAATTATAATGTGGAAGTAAAAGAAAACATTGTATATTATCCAATATACATGCTTATGTTTCTCGAAGCTGAGGACATAAAACTTCCGAAGATTGATTTGGATATTCTGTCGGAATTGTCTATCTAATTGCAAAAGTCCCTCATCCTTCAAAAGGATGAGAAGACTTTTAATATACAAGCATATGTAAAACACTTGAAAGTACGATTTACTTAACACTAATGGTGCATGTGTCTGCGATTATAAAATCTCTGCTAACATTATAAACACCGCCATACAGTCTCTGATATGCAACACCATTTCCGGTAATAGAACCCTTTGTCAGATTGATGATGGCATTATCATTACCTGCAGTCTGAATACCAGTTGAAGAAGCATCAATGTTAATTTCTCCACCGGTCATGTTAAAGACACCGTTGTTTTTTGCAGTATAATGAGAAGCAATAATGATGGTATTGTAGCCAATGAGCTTTCCACCATCCATATTAACAGTACCGTTATTCAAGATAAGAGTCTGATACTGCGCACGAGTGGGCAGATTCATCTCGATCGTAACATTTTCCTTAATGTTCAAGGTGCAATTCTGCTTAACAACAAAACCATAGGCTTCGCTGCCACCGGT
>CAZXQK010000091.1:0-5480 GCA_964642785.1 uncultured Faecalimonas sp. | reverse complement strand
GTACCAGGGGAAAGAACGAGGATGAGGTACCGGAAGAGTTAGTCAGCCTGTTAGAATATATAGGGGCTCCGCTTTCAGAGAGTCAGAAGGATTACAAGGATGAGTTTGTCCGGAAACTTCAAAACTCCGTAAAAGAGGTGAAAGCGAGCCGGGAAATGGGGGCAAGGTATATGACATTTGAAGAATTGTTGAATGATGAACGTGCGTTAGGCCGCTCCGAGGGTCGTGAAGAAGGAATTGGTATCGGTCGTGAAGAGGGAATAGGTATTGGACGTAAGGAAGGATGTACGTTGCAACTGACAAACCAAGTACAGAAAAAACTTGCAAAGAATAAATCCATAGAGCAGATAGCGGAAGAACTGGAAGAGGATATTGACGTTATTGCAGAAATCATAAAAACGTTGTAGGAATAATATCATTTTGCGTAGAGGGAAACCATGAAATTTATTGAAACATACAAACAGTTGGAAAAGTTATGCGGAGAGGTCATGAATGATGAGCGGAGGGTTTCGGCTTACATAGACGAGATGTTGCACTTTTCTGATGGGGTGTATCGCGTGGAAAATTGGAATGAAGATTTGAAACAGTTAAAGCATTACCGTTGGGTGCGAAATAAGATTGTGCATGAGCCGGATTGTACGGAAGAAACCATGTGCAAGGCAGAAGACGTGGTGTGGCTCAATCAGTTTCGCAGACGTCTTTTAAACGGAACGGATCCGCTGGCATTGTATCGTAAAAGTGAACGGCTGCGGGAATGGAGACCGGAGAGGGAGACGAAGAGAAAAAAGAAATCCTCCCACTTTGGCTGCGTGAAGTTTCTTATTTTACTGGTTCTTCTTGGAGTGATTGTATTCCTATGGAAACAAGATTTTTTGGTTGAAATTTTGTCCGGATATATGTTAAAATAGTTCAGCGTGAAAAGAAAAACGTGTAATCAACAGATGTAAGTCCAGCAATTAATGCGTGTAATCTCGTGTAGTTATCTACGAAGATTACACGCTTTTTATGTTCTCAGATTTTCACGAAAAAAAGAAGAGGAGGAAATGAGAATGAAACAACAGGTTGGAACAGACAACAAAATGGCGGTTATGCCTGTAAATAAACTGATGTTAAATATGGGCATACCGATGATTATTTCCATGATGCTGCAGGCAGTCTACAATATTGTTGACAGTGCATTTGTGGCAAATATGGAGGGAACGGGAGAACTTGCGTTAAACGCACTGACGCTTGCCTTTCCGGTGCAAATGCTGATGGTGGCAATCGGTATCGGAACCGGTGTGGGTGTCAATGCACTGCTTGCAAAGAATCTTGGGCAGGGAGATACGGAAACAGCCAGTAAGACAGCCGGGAATGGCGTATTTTTAATGGCAGTTATCTATGTCGTATTTCTACTGTTTGGGTTATTTGGCACGAAAAGTTATATTGCTACACAGACACAGAATCCGGTGATTATGGAGATGGCAACGGATTATCTGCAGATTTGCTGTGTATGGTCCTTTGGTATTTTGTTTTTTTCCTTGTATGAAAAGGTATTGCAGGCGACAGGAAAAAGTATGTATTCCACTATTGCACAGATTACCGGAGCAGTTGTCAACATTATTCTTGACCCGATTATGATTTATGGTCTGCTTGGCTGTCCGGAACTTGGTGTGCAGGGAGCCGCTTATGCAACCGTTATCGGGCAGATTGCTTCGGCTTTGATGGGATTATTGTTACATTTGAAGGCAAATAAGGAAGTGAAAAATGGTCTTTCCTATATGAAACCGTCCGGCAGAATCATCAAATGGATTTATTCCATTGGATTTGCAGCCATCATTGCACAGGCGTTAATGTCTGTCATGACATATCTTTTGAATGTCATTTTTGTCCGGATTGGAGAAAATGTAGTGACTGCGTATGGATTATATTATAAGATTCAGCAGTTCATCCTGTTTGCTGCCTTTGGACTGCGAGATGCGATTACACCGATTGTATCTTTTAATTATGGAATGGGCAGCAAAGAGCGTGTGAAAGACGGTGTGAAGTACGGATTGCTGTATACGTTGGTCTTGATGCTGATTGGGTTTGTCGGATTGGAACTTTTTGCAAATCCGTTTGCCTCGATTTTTGGGCTGTCCGGGGAAACGAAGGAGTTGTGTGTCAGTGCCATGCGAATTGTTTCCATCAGTTACGTATTTGCAGGTGCAAACATTGCGTTCCAAGGGATTTTTCAGGCATTGGAAAGCGGACTGGAATCTTTGGTGGTTTCTGTATGCAGGCAGTTTTTGTTTGTTATTCCAGTGGCATATATTTTTGCAGAAATGGTTGTGTCAGGCATCTGTGGCACAAGCATCGTATGGTTTAGTTTTGTGATAGCAGAAGTGCTGACAGTCCTTGTTTCTGTTGCATTTATAAAAAAAGTGAAACGCTTATTTTAGATTTGTGGGAAACAAATTCAAAGAATACTTGACAGGTATCCGAAATCGTACTATATTACAAGAAGTCCGATTTCGGATATTTTTGTTAGGAGAAAAAGAGAAATGAACATTCAATTATCAGAACATTTTACATATCGGAAATTGCTGAAATTCACATTTCCGTCCATGATCATGATGGTATTCACATCGATTTACGGTGTGGTTGACGGTTTCTTTATTTCCAATTATGTTGGGACGGAGCCTTTTGCGGCAGTGAATTTTGTTATGCCGTTTTTAATGATTTTCGGAGCGGTTGGTTTTATGCTGGGAACCGGAGGGAGTGCACTGGTTTCTTTTCAATTGGGACTTGGGAATCAAAAGAAAGCAAATGAGACTTTTTCATTATTGATTTATGTGTTGCTTGTGCTTGGTGCCTTATGTACAGTGATTGGTCTTCTTTTTTTAGAGCCAATCTGCATCTTTTTGGGCGCAGACAGTGAGATGTTACCGTATTGTGTGGAATATGGACGGATTATCCTGATATCTTTGGTACCGTATATGTTGCAAAATGTGTTTCAAAGTTTCATGGTGACGGCGGAGCGGCCGAATCTGGGGCTTTACATCACCATTGCAGCCGGTGTCACAAATATGGTTTTAGACTGGCTGTTTGTAGGAGTGCTGAAAACCGGAGTTTCCGGTGCGGCAATAGCAACCGCCATCAGTCAGTGTGTGGGAGGAATCCTTCCGTTTTTATATTTCGTATTCCCGAATCAGAGCAAATTAAAACTGGGGAAAGCAACGATGGATTGGAAAGCACTTTTGAAAGCAGCCACCAATGGCTCATCTGAATTTATGACAAATATTTCCATGTCTGTTGTAAATATGCTTTATAACTGGCAACTGATGCGGTTATTGGGAACAAACGGTGTGGCGGCTTATGGAGTTATCATGTATGTGAACTTTATATTTATAGCCATATTTATCGGTTATTCGCTGGGAAGTGCACCGATTGTCAGTTTCCATTATGGTTCCGGCAATCATGAAGAACTGAAAGGATTGCTGAATAAGAGCATGAAAATTATTGCAGTGATGGGTGTGTGCCTGACTGTCATTGCGTTAGCACTTGCCAAACCGTTATCTCTTATCTTTGTCAGCAAAGATAAGGAACTGCTTGCAATGACGGTATCCGCATTCATGATTTATGCCTTTTCCTTTTTACTTTCCGGTTTCAACATTTACACTTCTGCGTTTTTCACAGCGTTGAATGACGGAGCGGTTTCGGCCGGGATTTCTTTTGGAAGAACTCTGGTATTCCAGGTATTTTCTGTATTACTGCTTCCGGCAATCATGGGGGCAACGGGAATTTGGTATGCGGTGATTGTTGCGGAAATGCTGGCACTTATTCTTTCCATTGCGTGCCTGATTTATAATAGGAAGAAATACCGATATTATTAAGAAGTAAGTCTTGACAGATGGAAAATACAGGTATACACTTTACATGAAAAAAGTTAGCCACTACTAACTAAAGAGGTAGTGGCTGATTTTAAAGATTGTGGTTAGATAAGACTAACCATAGCGGGAATGGAGGGACATTCCATGATGGAAAGTTATGATACATTTATGGAATTGATGAATCTGATGATCGGGATTCTGATTTTGGCAGCAGCGGTGCTTGGTCTTCCGGGCGGTTATCTGGTACTTTATATTTTACTTACAGCACTGGCCGGCGAATATGAACTCAGTATTACCATGGGAATTGTGACCTATATGGTCAGTGTCCTTTTGACCTTTGGTGTCTCATTTTTGGTGGGCGTGATGGTTTCCGGAAAAAGTAAGAAGATTGATATGGTTGAGGCATTGAAAGATGCACAATAAACAACAGGGGGCTGGTGCAACAGTCCCCTGCGAATAGTTAAAATGCCATAATTACAATACCAAGTACAACCAGAATAATTCCGGTGGCTCTGTTCAGTGTTTTTGGAGTGGCTTTATTTGCAAAGACTGCAGCGATTCTTGCCCACAGTAATGTAAATATGACACACAGCGTGAATACAGTCCAATCCGGTGCTCCGCCGATTGCAAAGTGTGATGCCGCACCGGTCAGGGCAGTGAATGTCATGATGAATACGCTGGTTCCCACTGCTGTTTTTAATTCGTATCCGAGAACGGAAGTGAGAATCAGCAACATCATCATACCGCCGCCTGCACCGACAAATCCGCAGATGAAACCAATGAGCATACCACAAAGTACGGATTGAACAGCACGCTTTTTAGCGGATACGTTTTGCATTGATTCTTTCGTAGCCATAACAGGTTTGACAATGAATTTAATTCCGAGCAGTAAGGTCATAAATACGGAAAAATTTCCCATGGTTGTTGACGGCACCAGGCTTGCGATGTAACTTCCTACAACCGTAAAAGTCAGGACGGAACACATCATGATCAGTCCGTTTTTGATATCCAGATTCTTGTTTTTTCCATAAGTATATGCGGAAACAGCACTTGCCAGCACATCTGACGACAGGGCAATTCCTACTGCCATATAAGGCTCCATATCTAAAAAGGTAATCAGCATTGGACTGATGACTGCGGCTGCACTCATACCGGCAAATCCTGTACCGAGTCCGGCTCCCATACCTGCAAAAAAAGTAACCAAAATTGTAATTAATAATTGCATCTAAAATTCCTCCTAATTCATTGGTTTAAAATGTACCATTGGCGTGGTATCTGTCATCGGCAGAAACGTATATCCATTTTGAATCCCCCAAAACAGGATTTCTTCTACAGCTTCTACGCTGTAAGATGTGATGTCGTGCTGCAATACAACAGAAACATCGTGTTTTTGGATACCTGATATGACATTATTTGCCACGCCTGAGGTGGTCTTCACACCACCGGCATCGCCACTGCTTACATTCCAGTCACAGTATAGAAAACCATGATAGGAAATGGATTCAGCCAAAGTGGACATGATACCCTGACAGTATTTTTTACTGACTGTATTTGAAGTTCCACCCGGAAAACGCACGATAGTCGGAGTGACACCTGTTTGTGCCATAGCGACCGTTTTGATTGCCTCCA
>CAZXQK010000090.1:0-5543 GCA_964642785.1 uncultured Faecalimonas sp. | reverse complement strand
GAACTACAAAGAGAAGTATCAGTTGGAAAGTCAGCTATTGCACGCCTACCGGCTGGAAATGCCGGGCGAAGACGGGCAGCAGTTTATCGCTCCGCTTCCGGAGTTGTTTCGGCGGATTTTAGACGATCAGAAAAGAGAAGGATAACAAAAGCATGGGAACATGGAATTCGAGAGGACTTCGGGGGTCGACTTTAGAAGAATTTCTCAATCGTACAAATGAAAGATATTTAGAGCAGGGACTGGCTCTGATCCAGAAAATCCCGACACCGATCACGCCGGTTCGGATTGATAAAGAACACAGGCATATCACGTTGGCGTATTTTGACCAGCGAAGTACGGTGGATTATATCGGTGCGGTGCAGGGGATACCGGTTTGTTTTGATGCAAAGGAATGTCATACCGACACCTTTCCGCTTCATAATATTCATGCTCATCAGGTGGAATTTATGGAACAGTTTGAAAAGCAGGAGGGCATTGCCTTTCTGGTTCTGTACTATAGTGCGAGAAATGAACTGTATTATATGAAATTTGAAGAATTGTGCAGATTTTGGAAGCGTGCCCTTGAGGGCGGAAGAAAAAGCATTCGTTATGAAGAATTGAATCCTAAGTATTTTATGGAACTGAAAAACGGATGTTATGTTCCGTTTTTGGACGCTTTGCAAATGGATCTGAAGGAAAGGAATTAGTCTATTTCGAAAAAGATGAGCATATACTACGATATAGTTTGTAGTATATGCTCTTTGTAATTGGAGAGGTGAAAGACCATGACAGAAGTAGAAAAAAGAAGGATCATGCTTTTACAGGAGGTGCGAAAAAATCACAGTGACAGATATGCACCGCCTGCCATACATCCAAGATATCATTCCGCATATCATGCCCTGTATCAGGAAGGCGAGGAGGAAGCATCAATAGGAAAAAGCACTTTCTTATTAAGGCTTATCATTGCGGGACTTCTGTTTGCCTTTGTGTTTGTCATGGACTATCACAAAGAAGAAGTTTTACATATAAACAGTCAGGTCATTGTTCAGGAAATTCAAAAGAATTTATTCAGCCAATGATTCCCATTCTTCGTAGAGTTGTTCCAATTCCTCTAAGACAGTGGCTTTCTCTGTACTTAATTCCTGACACTTGACGCTGTTTGTGAAGTTTTCCGGATTGGACAGTTCAGCGTCAAGCCGGGCATCACGTGCCTCCAAAGTGCTAATCCGGTCTTCGATTTTCTTTAAATCATTTTGGCGTTTTCTTTCTTTTGCCTGGGCTTCTTTTTGTGCCTTCCAGTCGGCTTTTGTGTCGGATTCCGGTGTCTGCACAGCCGAAGAATGGGAGGGTGCAGATACAGAAGCATGTGCTGCGGTTAATATTTCTTTCTTTTCTAAGTAATAATCATAGTTTCCGATATAGTTTACAAATGTGTGGTTCACCAAATCCAGAATGCGGGTGGAAGTCCGGTTGATGAAGTAGCGGTCATGGGAAACGTAAAGAACCGTTCCTGTGTATTCATTCAATGCTTTTTCCAATATTTCTTTGGAAGCAATGTCCAAGTGGTTGGTCGGCTCATCCAGAATCAGAAAATTCGCCTCTGAAAGCATGAGTTTTGCAAGGGAAACACGACCACGTTCTCCACCGCTTAAATCTCCGATTAATTTATAGACATCATCTCCGGTAAAGAGAAAGGCTGCCAGTGTATTGCGGATCTGTGTGTGCGACAGTGTCGGATAGTCATCGGAAATCTCATCGAAAATGGTCTTATCCATATGCAGGACATGGTGTTCCTGATCGTAATAGCCGATTTTTACTTTGGAGCCAAGTGTAAAGGAGCCAAAGTCAGCCGGAAGCACTTCATTTAATATTTTCAGCAACGTGGTTTTACCGGTTCCGTTGTCACCGATAATGGCAACGTGTTCCCCACGCTTGATTTCAAAGGAAATATTCTGAAACAAGGTCTGACTGCCGAAGGATTTACCTAAATCAGAAACGGACAGAACATCGTTTCCGCTGACACAGGAAGGCTCCAGTGTGAAGTGAAGTTCACCTTGGATTTCTAAAGGTTTTTCAATCCGTTCCATCTTGTCCAGCATTTTTTCGCGGCTTTCTGCACGTTTGATGGATTTTTCTCGGTTGAAGGATCGCAACTTTTCAATGACTGCCTCCTGATGTCTGATCTCCTGCTGCTGATTGAAATACTCTTTCAGTTTCGCCTCCCTGATTCGTTGCTTTTTCTCTGCAAACTGGTTGTAATTGCCTTGGAACATGAGCAGATTTCCCTGCTCAATTTCAATGACTTTGGAAACCACCCGATTCAGAAAATAGCGGTCATGGGAAACAATCAAAACAGCACCATGATAATTCAGCAGATAGTTTTCCAGCCAGTTAATGGAATTCATGTCCAAATGGTTGGTCGGTTCGTCAAGGAGCAGCACATCCGGTTTCGTCAAAAGGAGTTTACCAAGGGCAACTCTGGTTTTTTGTCCGCCGGATAAGGTATCCACTTCTTTGGCAAATTCGTCTTCCCGAAAACCAAGTCCCTTTAATACACCAATCAGTTCACTTTGAAATGCATAGCCGTTTTCCTGTTCAAACCGTTCTGTCAACAGATGGTAGGAATGTAGTCTGCCTTCTAATTGTTTGCCATCTAAATGCTTCATTTCCAATTCCAATGCCCGAATCTGATGTTCCATTTCGATGAGTTCGGTACGGGCAGTTTTGAGTTCTTCTAAAATCGAATGGTGTGCCGTAAGATTCTGATGCTGGGAGAGGTAACCGATGGTTTTGTCTTTTGCAAGAATCACGGTTCCGTCGTCCGGTTCGATTTCCTTCATGATCATTTTTAAAATCGTGGATTTTCCTGCACCGTTCAGTCCGATGAGGGCTGCTTTTTCGTGGTCTTCTATATGAAAGGAGCCGGATTTAACGATGATCCGGTCTCCGAATGCTTTTGTAATGTTGTGGCATGCAAGTATCATGTCTTACCTCCTGAATGTGAAAAGTACTTCTATTTATTATACTTGAAACAGGAGAAAAAACAATGAAAAAATTGACTTTACAACTACAATTCTTTATAATGGAGTACAGATTCTAGCAGACTGGAGGGAAATACAGGTGGAAGACAGAGAAATTTCACAGGCAGTCATTCAAAGACTCCCGCGATATTACCGTTATCTTGGAGATTTGCTGGAAAATGAAGTCGAGCGAATCTCATCCAGTGATTTGAGCAAGAAAATGCATGTAACCGCTTCACAGATTCGGCAGGATTTGAATAATTTTGGCGGTTTTGGGCAACAGGGATACGGATATAACGTGAAGTATTTACATACGGAGATTGGCAAGATTTTAGGCTTGGATGAGAAACATCATTTTGTCATTATCGGTGCCGGTAATTTGGGACAGGCACTTGCTAATTATTCTTCTTTTGAGACAAGCGGATTTATACTGACGGGAATTTTTGATGTGAATCCGGATTTGAAAGGTGTGACCATTCGCGGTATCCCGATTCGTATGATGGATGAATTGAAAGAATTTATCCGAAATAATCATATTGAAATCGCAGTCCTGACACTTCCAAAAACGCACGCAGGCGAAGTGGCGGATATGCTTGCAGATACCGGCATCAAGGGAATCTGGAATTTTGCACATACGGATTTGAAACTGCCGGACAGTATCACCGTAGAAAACGTACATCTGTCAGACAGCCTGATGAGGCTTTCTTATAACATCAGCCGTAAAGGAGCAAGTGTATGAACTACTATTTGACAGGAAGGCAGATGCAGAGTGCAGACAGTCATACCATTCAAACAATCGGGATTCCATCGATGGTGCTAATGGAACGGGCGGCACTGGAGACAGTTCGGCTGATGGAGGAAGAATCTTTAGATTTTCGTCATACTTTGGTTGTTTGCGGCAGTGGAAATAATGGCGGTGACGGATATGCCATTGCAAGGCTTTTGCAGCTGAAAGGCTATAAAGTTTCCATTTGTTTTGTTGGAAATGAGGAGAAGCGAAGCGAAGAAAATGCAAAGCAGAAAAAGATTGCAGAGTATTACCGGATTCCTGTTGTGCAAGAAATGGGAAATCAGGAATATAGTGTAATAATCGATGCTATATTCGGAATCGGATTAAAGCGGAATCTGGAAGGGATTTACGCAAAGGCAGTAGATGCCATGAATCAGATGAGTGGGTTTAAGGTGGCAGTGGATATGCCTTCCGGAATCCATGATGAAACAGGAATTGTGATGGGGACTGCTTTTCGGGCGGATCTGACCATTGCCATCGCTTTTGCAAAGCGTGGTCAGGTAATGGTATCGCATCACCCAAACATAGGAAAATTGCGGATTGCAGATATCGGCATTTATCCGGATGCCATTTTGACGGAAGATAAGAAAACTTACTGCTTTGAATGGTCGGATTTTGTGAACCGGTTTCCGAAACGGAAGGAGCATTCCCACAAAGGCTCTTATGGAAAAGTGCTTTTGATTGCCGGGAGTAAAGGAATGTCCGGTGCGGCACTTTTGTGTGCAGGGGCGGCTTATGCGACAGGTGCAGGATTGGTGCGCATTTATACCCGTGAAGAGAACCGGGTGATTGTGCAGGAGGCAATGCCGGAAGCAATGGTTTCTACTTATGAATCTTATGACGAGGAAACGTTACGTTCCTTGTTGGATTGGGCGGATGTGGTCGGAATCGGTCCGGGTATGGGAACGTCAGAAACATCAGTTCTTTTGGTACGTCATGTCTTGCGACATTTCAAAAAGCCTTGTGTGGCAGATGCAGATGCACTGAATCTGATTGCCAATGAGAAAGGACTGCTTTATCAGACAAAAGTTTCCTTGGTACTGACACCGCATATGAAAGAAATGACGAGGCTGCTGGAAAGCGATATGGCAGAGTTACAAATGGAAAAAGTACAATGTCTGGAGAATTTCACGAATCAGTATCCGGTGACCTGTGTGCTGAAAGATTCACGTACCCTGGTTGCTCAGGCAGGACGGGACACGTTTCTGAATATGACCGGGAACTGTGCCATGGCAAAAGGCGGCTCGGGAGATGTGCTGACCGGAATCATTGCAGGGATTCTGGCGCAGAAGGTAAGCAGTTATGAGGCGGCCTGCCTGGGGGTGTACCTGCATGGTATGGCAGGTGATGAAGCAAGAGAACGAAAAGGTGCATACAGTGTACTTGCAGGTGATCTGATAGAAAGTGTCGGAAGAATTTTAAAACAGATATAAGAGGTGAAGACAGTGAAAACATACAGCAGAGTCTATGCGAGGATTGATCTGGATGCGATTGCGGCAAATATGGAACGTATGAAGCAGAATTTGCATGCGGATACGAAGATGATGGCTGTCATAAAAGCAGACGGATATGGTCATGGTGCGGTTCCTATTGCACAAATGCTGGAACCGGTGGACTATATTTGGGGATTTGCAGTTGCCACGTTAGATGAAGCAGTGGTGCTTAGAAGTGAGGGAGTTCAAAAGCCGATTTTAGTACTTGGCTGTGTGTTTCCGGATCAGTACATGGAGATGCTAAAATATGATATTCGCATG
>CAZXQK010000089.1:0-5557 GCA_964642785.1 uncultured Faecalimonas sp. | reverse complement strand
GAGACCGGCAGACTTTGATGCGTATTGGGACAAAGCCATAGCGGAGATGAAGTCGATAGAACCGGAAGTTACCATGATAAAAGCAGAATTTCAGACACCGGGTGCAGAATGCTATGATATGTACTGTACCGTTGAAAATGACAGAATTTTGGTAGATCACAGTTCCTTTGACACATCTATGGGAGATCAGGATGGATTCTTTGTGTATGAATCTGAGGATTTGAAAACTTGGGAAAATAAGGGCATGTGCCTGAAAAAGGAAGATGTTATGGGTGAAAAATGGTTCTGGGCTTCGGAAGTTCTGCATCACAATGGAAAGTTTTATATGGTATATGCTTCGGAAGAACATATGGCTGTAGCTGACAACCCTCTTGGACCATTTAAGCAGGAAGAAAAGAAATGGCTTTATGAAGAGAAAGCCATTGATGGTCATATGTTTGTTGATGATGACGGAACTGTGTACTTGTATTATGTACGGTTAGACTGTGGAAATCGTATATTCGTTGCAAAGTTATCGAAAGATTTACTTCGTATGGAAGAAGTATATGAGGACTGCCTGATGGCAGCAGAAGAAGGATGGGAGACATTAGACAGCCTGGTGGCAGAAGAACCGTTTGTATTGAAACACAATGGAATTTATTATCTTACGTACTCGGCAAATCACACCAGATGTGAAGATTATGCAGTTGGTGTAGCGACATCGAAAAGTCCGCTGGGACCATTTGAGAAATTTGCAGGAAATCCGATTCTTCACAGAAACGGGCATCTGGTTGGTGTAGGACACCACAGTTTTACAACGTCAAAGGATGGGAATACGTTGGTTTGTGCATATCACTGCCATAGTGGAAATCCGGAGAACTTCAAGCCGAGAATGTTCTGCCTGAATACGGCAGAATTTGTAAAGACAGAAAATGGGGCAGATGAGTTGATGATCCATGGACCGCAATAGAAAATTGCTCCGGGAAATTTTAGGAGAGTCCATTGATTTCCCGGAACTTTTTTATCATCATGATAAAATTCTGTTAGCAGGTTTCCGGTTCGCTGTATGTTTCCCCTTTTGTATCAACGGTTACGGATTTCATAACCTGTGCTTCAAACGGTTTGTCTCCCCATGCGGTCGGCACTTCGGCAATCTTATTTACCACATCCATACCTTCAATTACTTTACCGAAAGCAGCATAAGAACCGTCCAGGTGCGGAGATGTTTCATGCATAATAAAGAATTGTGATCCGGCTGAGTCCGGGTGCATGGCACGTGCCATGGAAATCACTCCCGGTTCATGTTTCAAATGATTCGGGAAGCCGTTCTGAAGAAATTCTCCCTTGATCTGATATCCGGGTCCGCCCATTCCGGTACCGTCCGGACAACCACCCTGAATCATGAAACCTCGAATGACACGGTGGAAAATCAACCCGTTATAAAAGCCTTTCTGAACCAGTGAAATAAAGTTGTTGACTGTATTTGGTGCAACATCCGGATATAATTCTATTTTCATTATATCCCCGTTTTCCATTTCGATTGTTATAATTGGATTTTCCATAATATAAAAGTCCTTTCTTATTCGTATTTCATAAACATTTTAATATCTGCAAGAATGTTTGTCAACCAAAGCAAAGTGTGTTATACTTGACTAATTGAGTTTGAAAGGAGTACGTCGATGAGCATGATTTGGACGAAAGATTTGGTTTATGATTATAAAATCCACGATGAAGAGGGTAACGTAGTTGGTGCATATCGTGCCATTGACGAACTGAATCTGGAGATAGAGGCAGGGCAGTTTATTGCCATATTAGGACATAACGGTTCAGGAAAATCTACCCTTGCCAAGCATATGAATGCTATTTTGACACCGACCGGAGGAAGTGTCCGGGTGGACGGAAAAGACACCGGAAAAGAGGAAAATATCTGGGATGTCAGACAGAGTGCGGGTATGGTGTTTCAGAATCCGGACAATCAGATTATCGGAACGGTTGTGGAAGAAGATGTCGGGTTCGGACCGGAGAACCTTGGTGTGCCGACAGAGGATATTTGGAAACGGGTAGAGGAAAGTCTGTCTGCTGTAGGGATGTTCGAATACCGTCATCATTCACCGAATAAATTGTCGGGCGGACAAAAACAGCGTGTCGCTATTGCAGGTGTGGTTGCCATGCGGCCAAAATGCATTGTTCTGGATGAACCGACAGCCATGCTGGACCCGAACGGAAGAAAGGAAGTACTTCGCACCATAGAGGAATTGCGCAAACGGGAAAAAGTAACGGTGATTCTCATTACACATTATATGGAAGAAGTTGTGGATGCCGACCGGATTATTGTGATTGATAAAGGTCATGTGGTTATGGACGGTACTGCAAGAGAAATTTTCAGTCAGGTAGAGAAGTTGAAATCTTATCGGCTGGATGTACCGCAGGCGACATTGCTGGCATATGAGTTGAAGAAAAAAGGATACCGGATACCGGACGGAATTTTGACGGCAGAAGAACTTGTCGCTGAACTGAAAAAGCATGAAGTGGTGGGAAACCATACGGTATATCAGAAGGAAATGCACGAACGGAAAGCGAAAGAAAAAGAACCGCTGATTCAGCTGTCCCATGTGAATTATATATACAGTCCGGGAAATGCATATGAGAAACATGCATTGAAAGATGTCAGTCTGGAACTCTATGAAGGAGAATTTGTCGGCATCATCGGACATACAGGTTCCGGGAAATCGACACTGATTCAGCATTTGAACGGACTTTTGAAAGCTACGGACGGAGAGATTTCTTACAAAGGGGAAAGTATCTATGGTGAGAAATACAACCTGCGCCGGTTACGCAATCAGGTAGGACTGGTGTTCCAGTATCCGGAGCATCAGTTGTTTGAAACTGATGTGCTGACGGATGTCTGTTTCGGACCGAAGAATCAGGGATTGTCAGTGGCAGAGTGCAGGGAACGTGCTATAGAAGCATTGCAATTAGTGGGACTTCCGGAAAAATATTATACTCGTTCTCCCTTTGATTTGTCAGGAGGGCAAAAACGCCGCGTTGCCATTGCAGGTGTGCTTGCCATGAAACCGAAAGTGCTTGTGTTGGACGAACCGACAGCCGGACTGGATCCGAAAGGACGGGATGAGATTTTAGATCAGATTGCCTATCTGCAAAAAGAAGGTAATCTAACGGTTATTTTGGTTTCACACAGTATGGAAGATATTGCAAAATATGTAGACCGCATTGTGGTAATGAATCAGGGAAGCAAATTGTTTGACGATGTACCGAAGAAGGTATTTGCACAGGAAGAAACATTGAAAAAAGTAGGACTTGCTGTGCCTCAGGTGACTGACATTATGCATACTCTGTTAAGAAACGGAATTCCGACAGATGTGCAGGCAACTACAATTGAGGAAGCGGTGGAAACCATTTCTCAGACATTGAAACGATAGATTGGAGATACCATGATTAGGGATATTACAATAGGACAATACTATCCTGCGAAGAGCAGACTGCATCGGTTGGATCCGAGAGTGAAGATTACATGTACGTTATTGTTTTTGATTTCACTGTTTTGTTTTCAGAATATATGGGGGTATCTGGTCGCAACGGTATTTTTGGCATCAGTCATTCGGCTTTCCAAAGTACCATTTCACTACATTGTGAAAGGGTTGCGTCCGGTGATCCTGCTTCTGATGATTACAGTTGTGTTTAACTTATTTCTGACAAAGACGGGAACCACTCTTTTTCAGTGGTGGATTTTGGAAATTACGGATGAGGGGTTAAAGACAGCCGGATTTATGACAATCCGTTTGATCTATCTTATTTTAGGTTCGTCTTTGATGACCTTCACAACGACACCGAATGCGTTGACGGATGGCATAGAGAAACTGCTTTGGCCGCTTCGGAAAGTGAAGATTCCGGTGCATGAAATTGCCATGATGATGTCGATTGCACTTCGGTTTATCCCAATTTTACTCGAAGAAACAGATAAGATTATGAAAGCACAGATTGCAAGAGGGGCAGACCTTGAAAGTGGAAACATCATTCAAAAAGCAAAGGCTATGGTGCCTATTCTCATTCCGCTTTTTGTGTCCGCATTTCGTCGTGCATCAGACCTTGCAATGGCGATGGAAGCAAGATGCTATCGTGGCGGAGAAGGTCGCACGAAGATGAAGCCTTTGGTTTATCAGAGGAAAGATTATATCGCATATACAGTGATGGTGTTCTATCTTGTGATTGCGGTGCTTGTTGGAAGGTAGAATATGAAGCGGATAAAATTAACGATAGCGTATGATGGAACCAATTATTGTGGCTGGCAGGTGCAGCCGAACGGGATTACCATCGAAGAAGTGATAAACAAAGCATTGAGAAAACTGACAGGGGAAGAAATTACGGTCATTGGTGCAAGCCGGACGGATTCCGGTGTACATGCTATGGGAAATGTGGCAGTTTTCGATACGGATACCACCATTCCGGCAGAGAAAATAGCAGTGGCACTGAATCAGCGTCTGCCGGAGGACATTGTGATTGTGAAATCTGAGGAAGTGCATCCGGATTTTCATCCGAGATATTGTGATTGCAGCAAAACATATGAGTATCATATTATCAATACAAGGATTCCCAATCCAACCAAACGTCTGACTAATTATTTTGTATCCTATATACTGGATATTGATAAGATGCGAAAAGCGGCCTCTTATCTGGTTGGAGAACATGATTTTGTCAGTTTCTGCAATGTAAGGACGGATGTGGAAAGTACGGTGCGTTGTATTACGGAACTGGAAATTCTAAAGTGCGGGGAAGAGATTACCATCCGCATTACCGGAAACGGATTTTTGTATAATATGGTTCGGATTATTGTGGGAACCCTGATTCGCGTGGGGCGGGGATTTTATGAGCCGGAAAAAGTGAAAGAAATCTTAGAGACAAAGGACCGGAAAGCAGCGGGTGTGACAGCACCGGCACGTGGACTGATGCTGATGAGGATAGAATATAGGTGAGAAATGTGCCAAATCATCTTGCAACACAGAATAAATTCATGTAAAATATATGAGACGTATTTGTAAAAATAAAATTCGGATTAAAGGAGATAAAAAAATGAGTAAGAAACCAACCGTTTTAATGATTTTAGATGGATATGGATTGAACGACAAGTGCGAAGCGAACGCAGTATGCGAAGCAAAAACACCTGTTATGGATAAATTAATGGCTGAATGTCCGTTTGCAAAGGGAAATGCAAGCGGGATGTCAGTGGGACTTCCGGAAGGACAGATGGGGAATTCTGAAGTAGGTCACTTGAATATGGGTGCAGGTCGTATCGTGTATCAGGATTTAACAAAGATTACAAAGTCTATTCAGGACGGAGATTTTTTTGAAAATGAAGCACTTTTAGCCGCCTGCAAAAATGTAAAAGAAAATAATTCGGCACTGCATTTGTTCGGACTGGTATCTGACGGTGGAGTTCACAGCCATAATACACACATTTACGGACTGTTAGAACTGGCAAAGAAACAAGGTATTGAAAAAGTATATGTACACTGCTTTTTAGACGGGCGTGATACACCACCGGCTTCCGGAAAGGATTTCG
>CAZXQK010000088.1:0-5605 GCA_964642785.1 uncultured Faecalimonas sp. | reverse complement strand
CAGATAAGATAACTGCACAGATAAACAAGGTGAAACAGGCATATTCAGAAGCAAAAAAAAGTTCTGATTTGTGGAGTTATGTCGGAACTATATCGACAGCAGCGAAAACAGCAGGAAAAACGGTCAATAATTTCGTTTATGACGGAACGACGGCTGTTGGCTTGAGAAAAAGTATAGATTTGGATGGAACAAACAATACAGCATGGTCTTTCGTTTCCATTCCGTTATTTGATGAAAAAACGTGTCCATTCACTGAAACAGATACATGGATTGTTGAGGCTGATGTTACAGTAGTAAAAGCGTGGATGAACCCGCGTATCGGATTTAGTTTACGAAAAGATGCAAATCCGGATGTGATGATTCAACATGCTGATGAATTTTATTATGCTTCATCTTCAAACGGTTGGAAGACATTGACGGATACAAAAGCAACTGAAAATATAAAGACCGGTTCTGCATGGCATGTGAAATATATTGTAAGGCCAAATGTTAGTATTCAGACGATCGTCACATCGCAGGCAGACGGAACAGAGATTGCATCTTACAGCGTTGCATGGAATCTGCTGCGAACAATTTCGAAAGCAGAGTATGCACCGGCACTTTATTTTGCGTGTGCTGATGTTGAAGTTTCGAATATCTATGCAGGTTATGACTTGTCGGATGATGCAACTGCACTCAAGCAGGCTGTTACGGCGGCAGAGCAAAAAGATTTGTCAGTGTATACTTGGGAGAGTGTGGAAGATTACAAAGTTGCTTTTGACAGCACAAAGAAAATGAATGCAGAGGTTCAGGATTATCTTGGAAATGCGACAGAGACTGTCTATACAACACCGTATAGCAGGAAAGAGATGAATGAGAAAGTTACAGAACTTGCAACGGCAGGAGAAAAACTTGTGACTGCAACAGCGACAGCGGTCATCGGAGCTTCGGGTGTCGGAAACGGAACACTCAGTATTGGAGTTGCTAATGGTACAGAACTGCCAACGAAACAGTATGTGGATGACAAGTATTATGTGATTGGCTGGACATACAACGGAACAGCAGTTACAACGGTAGATAATGTGGCTTATATAGACCAGTATATACCGGAGTATATAGATTTGGATATGTTGCAGGTGAAAAAACAGATGAAAGCAAATAAGGATAATCCATCAGCCATTGATATACGGTTTATTTCATCCGTTAATACCTTAGACTATGAAAAAGCCGGATTGGTTTTCTCCGTATATAATGAACATCCGACTGTTGGAGGTTCTAAGTGTGTCAACAAAGAGATAAGCAAAGTATATCATTCCTTGTATGCGGAGGGAGATAAACAGACTGCAGAGAATATTTATGGAAATCAATATTCGAAATATCTGTTTGCTTATGAATATCTGGGATTTGATGAAGGTGAAAAAGTTTATGTCTGTGCTTATGTGAAATTAAAAGACGGAACGATTGTGTATGGTAATGCAAGAACCGTTACGGCAACATTGTTACAGGCGAAGTAAAGGAAGAGGTATATATGAAAAGAGCAAAACAAATATATGAAAAACCTTCCGTGAGTATTTATCAAATGAGTGGAGATATTGTTACGCTGTCTTTTGGAGAAGAAGGAACGGTGGACAGTGGAAGCAAGGATGAATTATATGGAAGAACAGGTGAGCAGTCATGGTAAAAAGCAGGAAAAAAAGTGCGATTGTACTTGGCATAATCGGTCTTTTACTAGTTGTGGCAGTCGTTGCCTTGTGGCCGATGAAAAAGAAAACCTTGACGACGGAGAAAACGGCGATTGGTGCAAGTACTGCTGATGAACTGCTGGAAAGTAAAGAACTTGGTGAAGACAGTGATATCATAGAGGAATATGTCAAACCAGAAGATACCACAGAGACTGAGGAAGAACAGGTGAATTTCGTGCAGAAGCCTGCTTCAGAGAAAGAAGATACTGCCGGTGATGATGCCGGCAGTGGAAATAATTCTGAAGGAAATATCGGAAGTAACAATAACGGCAATGCGGAAGATGATACGAATGATAAAATACAGGACAGCAGCTTTGAAATAGCTGATGATAAGGACGAAGGCTATGGGAAAATTGATTAATCGTACAAAACTGAAAAAAGCAATGTGGATAGTGTTACTTAGTATTTTGATACTTTGCTTTATGAATGCCTGTAATGGAAAAGAGGAAGAAAACATGAATGACGGATTGAGTTTAAATGAAAAAACGGAGAAAACAGAGAAAGCACATGTGATTCTGCTTGCGGGACAGTCCAATGCTTCGGGAATTTCCTGTGTACAGTATCTGAAGAAAACGTTCTCTGACGATAAAATTTCAGAATACACGAACGGATATGAAAATATCCAAATCTGTTATTATGTAGATAATGATAATATATCCTCAGAGTTTGTATCGGTTGCATTGGGTCAGGGACATACTGAAAATCATTTTGGACCTGAGATTGGAATTGCAGAATATCTGTCACAGCATTATCCGACAGAGAAATTCTATATCATTAAAGCCAGCCAAAGCGGCAGCAGTATTACCGAAGACTGGCAGGAATCTGATGAGACATATAACCGAATGATTACAGGGATTGAAAACGGATTTCAAAAATTAGAAAAGATGCTTTTGGAACCGGAATGGTTCGCAACCTGTTGGATGCAGGGAGAGAGTGATGCGTGGGACATCAGTCGTGCCGACAGCTATTATCATCTTCAGTCTGATTTGATGGAACGGCTTCAGAAACATTTTTCGAAGTATATTTCAGATAAAGGATTATCATTGATAGATGCCGGTATCAGTGATAATGCGGAATGGGTATACCATGAAAAAGTAAATGAGGCAAAGAAGCAGTATGCCTCTGAAAATCCATGGAATTATTATCTGGATACACAGGCAGCAGGTCTGACCTATGATCAGGATAATCAGGATCATGCACATTACGATGCGGCTTCTATGATTCAATTGGGACAGATGTTCGGAGATAAGATTGGTGAGGCTGCAGTGAAGCAGGGATACGTACAATAGACAGTTTAATCTAGGGCGAGGAACGGCTCATAAGAGCCATACCTCGCCCTAGATTATCTTAATTGCTCTACAATCTCAGTAATGGTATCGATGTCTTCTTCTAGTTCTTCTGCTATCTGTTCAATGGTTTTGTTCCTTGCGAGTTTCTTTTGAACTTGGTTAATTAGTTTTTTCTGTTCTCCAATACCAATGCCCAAAGCTCGTTCATCATCTAATAATTCTTGAAACGTCATATACCTTGCCCCCATTTCACGGCTCTGTTTCACTTCAAGTATCGTGTTCTGCAGCTTGCAGATGAACTCATCATCATATTTCTTTGCTTACTTCCACGCGTTCGATTTCAATTCCTAATGCTCTTTCTAATACACCTTTGCAGTTGTCCGGATCTAGCATCACTGCACCGAACATGAAGTTATCCTTCATCGTTAAGTCTTTTAAACTTTTCTTCTGTTCCATTCTTTTCTCCTTTATATTAGCATAAATTTTTCATTTTTGATAGTCCTAATGTGCATTTTGTAAAAATGTAAACCACACTAAAAACAATCATAAGCCTCACCGCCCTTTGTTATTAAATTCATCAATGCTGAAATTCTCCGGCTGATACGCCTTGAAAATCGGATACGCTTTGAAAAGCGTTTTACAGACACTTGAATCTTTGAATTGTTGTATCCTTTTGATGTAGTTAGTATAGTAGCACAAAAGAGATTTTATAGCAACTTATTTTTCTGAAAACAAGTTTTTATTGCAATTTAACCGCTTATATTCTATAATTATTAAAGCGGTTAACAAATAATTATATTTTTAGGAGGAATGGAACATGAAGAAAGGGTGGAAACGCATTTTGGCATGTATTCTTGCAGGTATCATGGTATGTCAGTACCTTCCGGAAAAAGTGGGAAACGCAGCGGAGAAGGAAAAAGCATATGTGATAGTACTTTCAGGTCAGTCCAATGCATCCGGACAGACACTCACAAGTTATCTTGAGAAGAATTGCTCTACAGAAAAGATGAATGAATATAGAAATGGGTATGAAAATGTTCAAATCTTTTACAGTGTAGATGGCACAAATAATTCTTCTGACTTTGTCCCTGTAGCACTCGGACAGGGAAATACTACTGAGAAATTCGGTCCGGAAGTTGGAATTGCAGAATATCTGACGGAACAGTATCCGAATAGAAAATTTTATATCATTAAGGCAAGCCAGAGCGGAAGTTCTATAGCCGCAGACTGGTCGGAGAATGGCAGTGCATATGTGAATGCGGTTACCGGAATCACAAACGGATTTCAAAAACTGAAGGATAAAAATCTGGAACCGGTGTGGTTTGCAACCTGTTGGATGCAGGGTGAGAGTGATGCATTATACTCTGAACGTGCAACACAATATTATCAGTTGGAGTCAGAACTGATGAACAGAATTCAGACAAAATTTTCATCGGAAATGGCGGAAGAACGGTATGCATTTATTGATGCCGGAATCAGCGATCATACAGAATGGGTGTACTATGAACAGGTGAATAATGCGAAAAAGCAATATGCTTCAGAAAGTGCGTGGCGATTTTATCTGGACACAAAGGCAGCCGGTCTGACTTATAACTTGGAAAATAGTGACCCGTCGCATTACGATTCGGTGTCTATGATTAAACTGGGACGGATGTTTGGTGAGAAGATTGCAAAAGCGGCTTCGGATGTGCCGGTACTAGATGAAAGTATGTCATTGAATCTGGCGTCTGATGTGAAAGACGGAACAATTGACAGGCAACTGCTTCCTTTTACTACGGAATTTGAACCTATTACAAAAACACCGACATGGAATTATCAGGTGACAGTGAATTATTCAAAACTTGATGGATGGGCAGGCGTGGAACTGGTGTTTGCCGAAGCGAAAGATGAAAGTGGTACAAGCACCGATTTGAAAGCTGTCTTCCGGGCAACGCAGGGAGATTGGATACAGTCTGTTCTATGGCTTGGCTCGTATACGAAAGCTGAGGGAAGTCAAACTGAAATAGCAAAAAGTGATGACGGTTTACAGTTAAAAACGAATACCGATTATGTATTGACGGTGCAGTATGCAAACGGAACGGTGTCTTTTTGGATAGAGGGAATCTTCCTCAAAGCCGGTGTTGATACAGATGAAAAGATACTTGTAAAAACATGTTCTTTAACAAAGGTATCTGATGTCACTCCAAAATTCGGTATGTCATATAGCGGAGACGTGGAAGGAACTTATAAAGATGTGAAAATATGGGGCGATATTACAGAGACATATAATCTGATGGATGAGTGTACTAATACCCCGGGGAATCTGAATACAAGTGTTTTATATGATTTTGGAAATGAAGTAACTGCAACCAGTGATACTCCGACATGGAATTATTCCGGAAAAATAAAGTTCACTTCTGCTCCAACAGGATACACTCCGGTAGAACTGATATTTGCAAAAGTGACATATGATGGAAATGAGCGTTATCTGAAAGCACATATAGATAATTGTGGCACTGCTCTTACCATGCGAACTCTTTTGTTTATTGGTCATGCAGACTCGAATGAGGAAGGAACAGGCGGTGCGGTATTGGTGAATCAATCCGGAAATGCGAA
>CAZXQK010000087.1:0-5631 GCA_964642785.1 uncultured Faecalimonas sp. | reverse complement strand
GTGAAAATACAGCTATTTTCTTCGGTCTTTCAGGAACAGGTAAAACAACATTATCTACAGATCCAAAACGTCTTCTCATCGGTGATGACGAACATGGATGGGATTATGAAGGTGTATTTAACTTTGAAGGCGGATGCTACGCAAAAGTTATCAACCTTGATAAAGAATCTGAACCGGACATCTACAATGCAATCAAACGTAATGCATTGTTAGAAAACGTTACATTAGATAAAGACGGTAAAATCGATTTCGCTGATGGTAGTGTTACAGAAAATACTCGTGTATCTTATCCGATCAACCACATTGATAACATCGTTCGTCCAGTGTCAGCAGCACCTGCAGCGAAGAATGTAATCTTCCTTTCAGCTGATGCATTTGGAGTACTTCCTCCAGTATCAATTCTGACACCGGAACAGACAAAATACTACTTCTTATCAGGATTTACGGCAAAACTTGCCGGAACAGAACGTGGTATTACAGAACCTACACCAACATTCTCAGCATGCTTCGGACAGGCATTCTTGGAATTACATCCGACAAAATATGCTGAAGAATTAGTGAAGAAGATGGAAGCAAACGGTTCAAAAGCATACTTAGTAAATACAGGATGGAATGGAACCGGAAAACGTATCTCTATTAAAGATACTCGTGGTATCATCGATGCAATCCTTGACGGATCAATCGAAAAAGCAGATACAAAGACAATTCCATACTTCAACTTTGAAGTACCGACAGAACTTCCGGGAGTTGATACAAACATCCTTGACCCGCGCAACACATATGCAGATGCAGCTGACTGGGATGTAAAAGCAAAAGATCTTGCCGGACGTTTCATCAAGAACTTTGATAAATATACAACAAACGAAGCAGGTAAAGCATTAGTAGAAGCAGGTCCTCAATTATAATTTGAATGGATAACATAAAAAGTGAGATTCGAGAGAGTCTCACTTTTTTGATTGCATGCCATGGCACTGCCGGGATATGTTGCGCATATAAAAAGTGTGAAAATAATATAAAAAAACAATAACTCCCTTTCTTGTGCTTGAAAATTGGAGTATAATGGCAAAGTCAAAAAATGAAATAGAGGTGTGAAACGTAAATGTTACAGATTAAGAACATATCAAAACAGTACCGGACAGGGGATTTGGTACAGGATGCATTGAAGGATGTCAGTTTGAATTTTCGGGATAATGAGTTTGTGTCCATTCTCGGACCTTCCGGTTCCGGAAAGACAACATTATTGAATATCATTGGCGGATTGGACCGCTACGACAGCGGAGATCTGATTATCAACAATGTGTCGACAAAGAATTATAAAGACAGGGATTGGGATTCCTATCGCAACCATACGATTGGGTTTGTATTTCAAAGTTACAACCTGATTATGCATCAGACGGTGTTGTCCAATGTGGAACTTGCATTGACTATCGGCGGGATTTCAAAGAGAGAGCGCAAGGTGAGAGCATTGCAGGCATTGGAAGAAGTCGGGTTAAAAGAGCAGGCACATAAGAAGCCGAATCAAATGTCCGGCGGACAGATGCAGAGAGTAGCGATTGCGAGAGCGTTGGTGAATAATCCGGATATTCTGCTTGCGGATGAGCCGACGGGTGCGTTGGATACAGAGACTAGTGTACAGGTTATGGAATTGTTGAAAAAAGTGGCGAAAGACCGTCTGGTTATCATGGTAACTCATAATCCGGAATTGGCAGAGGAGTACTCTACACGAATTGTAAAATTAAAGGATGGAAGGATTTTGGACGATTCGGATCCGTTCGTCGTGAATCAAAAGGAGATGAAAACACCGGAGCATAAGAATCTCGGAAAGGCGAAAATGTCTCTTTTCACTGCATTTTCGCTGAGTTTTAACAACCTGCTGACGAAGAAAGCACGTACCATTCTGACGTCTTTTGCAGGGTCTATCGGTATTATCGGTATCGCCTTGATCCTGTCGCTCTCAACGGGATTTCAGAATTACATTGACAAGATTCAGGAGGAAACCTTGACATCTTATCCGCTTACTATTACGTCGGAGACGGCAGATACTACGTCCATGTTGCTTTCCATGGTTTCAGAAAAAGGAGAAAGTACAGGAGAAGATACAGTGCAGGAAAGGCAGTATATCAGCAACATGTTTTCGAAAATCGGAAGCAATGACCTGACTTCGCTGAAAAACTATTTAGAAGAGCAGGAAGATAAGGTAAATGAGATGGTAAGCCTGACAGACTATCAGTATAGTGTCAGCCCGATGATTTACACTACGGACTGCAATGACGAGATTGCACAACTGAATCCAAGCACATTGATGTCTTCCATGATGGGCGGAACAAGTGCAGCGACGACTATGTCCGGTATGTCCGGATTTAGCACCTCAGTCTTTAACGAAATGTTGGACGATGAAGAAAGTCTTCATTCGCAGTATGACGTGCTGGCAGGAAGATGGCCGAAAGCATATGATGAAGTGATTCTGGTGCTTCCGGAAGCCAACGGAATGTCGGATTTGCTTGCGTACAGTCTGGGATTACGTGACGATAAGGAACTGACTGACATGCTGGCAAAGATTATGGCAGGAGAGACAGTGGAAGAGACGGGGGAACCGTTAGAGTGGACTTATGAAGAACTGATGAATCTTCCGCTGAAACTGGTCAATCCTACGGATAAATACCGATACAATGAAACATATGGTGTATACGAGGATATGTCATCAGATACGGCATATATGAAGGATATATATGATCAGGCGATGGAACTGAAGATTGTCGGTGTCATGTGTGCAAAAGGAGGAACAACATCCACGAGCATGATGTCGGGAATCGGGTATACGAAGGAATTGACAGAGTATGTGATTCATCAGGCAGAACAGTCAGAAATTGTACAGAAACAGTTGCAAGACAGGGAAGTAGATGTGTTCAGCGGCAAACGGTTTGACGACGAAAGCGAAGGAGCAGGATTGGATTTTCAGGATATGATTTCGGTCGATACGGATATGCTTTCTACTGCGTTCGGAACAACGGTTACGGAGAAGGATATCTCGAATCTGACTCAAGGGTATATCGGTGAAATCCAAAAGGCGATTACCGCAGATAATACCAATGCAAAGAAAGAGGTCAGCCAGACATTCGTGAATTTTGCAACAGACATGTTGAATGAATACATTACGGCAAATGCAGATACGACCACCGGAATTGCTACGATTTCCATGTCGCAGGTGGAATCGGTTGTCAAAGCGTTTCTGGCGAAAGAAACAAGCCGGAGAGCACTGCAGGATTTGGAAACAGCCTATTTGGTGCCAAAGGAAACTTATGAAACCATGTATACCGGATTTTTGCAAGGCATGTTACAAGGCGTGATACAGCTTCAAAATAGTGGAGAAGCACAGCAAGGCGAGATGAAGGCAGTACTTACATCAGATGCGGTGTCGGAAATCGTGACCGGAGTTGTCGCTCAAGAGCAGATAGGAACGGCAATCGACCAATTGGCAACGGGTATGACTGAGGCAGTGATGCAAAAAACGATCCTCTCTAAAGTGGGAGAATTAAGCGGAAAATTAGTCAGTACAATGGCAACTTCTTTCAACGTAGACCAGGAAAAAATTGCAGGTGCATTCAAATTTGAACTGACTGAGGAAGAACTGACCAGACTGATGCAGAGTATGTCGGCTTCCGGCACAGAGAAAAATGCAGAGACAAATCTTTTGTCGCTTGGATATCAAAAATTAGATGAGCCGACTTCCATTTCCTTCTATTTTAAGGATTTTGAATCCAAGGAATTGTTCCTTGATTTTCTGGAGGAGTACAATGATAAAGTGGAAAAAGAAGACGATGAAAAGGTTATTAAGTACACCGACTTAACCGGGATTTTGATGTCGTCGGTGAAGACAATCGTAGACAGTGTCAGTTATGTGCTGATTGCATTTGTCAGCATTTCCCTGGTAGTATCATCGATTATGATTGGTATCATTACTTACATTTCTGTATTGGAACGGACAAAAGAGATTGGTGTGCTTCGCGCAATTGGAGCATCGAAGAAAAATATTTCTTCCATCTTTAATGCGGAAACATTTATCGTCGGACTGTTTGCAGGACTTTTGGGAATCGGAGTGACGGCACTTCTTATCATACCGATTAACGCAATCATTCACAGCCTGACAGGAAATCTTGACATTACGGCAGTGCTGCCGGTGAAG
The DNA here is from genome assembly GCA_964642785.1 of uncultured Faecalimonas sp. GTDB lineage: Bacteria > Bacillota > Clostridia > Lachnospirales > Lachnospiraceae > Faecalimonas. The sequence goes on along the minus strand of CAZXQK010000087.1, from coordinate 1,448 downwards.
GCAGCAATCGTACTGGTAGTATTGAGTGTGGTTCTGACATTGATTGGCGGATTGATACCGTCGAAACAGGCGGCGAAGAAAGATCCGGTAACGGCACTGAGAAGTGAATAAATTAATAAAGCATGGCGAAGAAAGAGGCCAGTATTACCGTCAACAGACCGGCAACGACGATGGAGAGGCTGCTCATAGCCCCTTCTACCTGGCCGATTTCCAATGCTTTGGAAGTTCCCATGGCATGTGAACTGGTACCGATTGCCAGACCTTTGGAAATCGGATGTCTGATACGAAAAAGTTTGCAAAAAAAATCAGCAAACATATTTCCGAAAATTCCGGTCACGATAATGACGGCAACCGTAATGGTCGGGTATCCGCCTAATTCTTCTGAAATCCCCATACCGATGGCAGTGGTGATGGATTTAGGAAGCAGGGTTACATACTCAGCGTGGGATAACCCGAACAGTGTGGATAACAAAAGAACGGATAATAAACTTGTCAGCACGCCGGAAGTAATTCCGAGAACAACAGCGAGAGCGTTTTTCTTTAACAACTCTAACTGCTGATACAAAGGAATGGCGAGGCTGACTGTTGCAGGTGTCAGGAGGTAACTTAAATATTTGGCACTTTGGTTATAACTGTCATAGTCAATATGAAATACAAGCAAACACACAATCACAAGAGCAATCGAAACCAGCAACGGATTAAAGATTGCTCTTTTCGTTTTTACTTTTAAAAATACGCCAAGCTGATAGGCAAGCAGGCTGATGACAACACCGATGGTGGCGGAACTTAATACAAGATCATTCATGGTATTTCTCTCCTTTCCAACGGATAAAAAAGTCGCTGACCTTTCCGGTTACAAGCATGACCAAAATCGAAGATACAAGGATAATGACACAGATCGGAAGTAAAAATTCCTTCAACTGTGACCAGTATACGATCAGACCGACACCGGCAGGGATAAACATGACCGGCATGATCTCGATTAAAAATTCAGCAGTTTCCTTTACTGCATGAAGCGGGATGACCTTAAAAACGAGCAGTCCCAGCATCAGCACCAATCCATAGATGGTGGCGGGAATCGGCAGGGGAAGCAGTTCATATAAAAGCTCGCCAATACAACTGACGAGCAGGATAATCATAAATTGTTTTAAATATTTCATTCTTCATTCTCCAACAGATAATCTAAAAATGTAACAGCCATAGGAAGACAGTCACCGCTTTCTACAAAACCAAGGGACAAAGTATCGGTTTCAATTCCGTAGACGGAGGTCAGTTTTTGACTGTGGCTCATATTCAGGAAGACAGGTACCGGTTCTTTCATATCCTCAGGCTTTGTACAGTCCGGGTATTCCATCTCAGAAACATCTTCCAAATCATCAGCTTTCTGATTACGTTCCTCGTAAACAGCCATGTCCATATATAAAAAGTAAGGCTCGTAAGCACGAATC
>CAZXQK010000086.1:0-5681 GCA_964642785.1 uncultured Faecalimonas sp. | reverse complement strand
AACCCGGCAGATACCAGCTTTTCCAGAATACCGGCACGGGTAGCCGGTGTACCCAATCCCTTGCGTTCTGCGTCATCCGGCATTTCCTTTGCACCGGCACGTTCCATAGCGGACAGAAGCGTATCCTCGGATTGATTTTGTCAAGGGTATTTAAGAAAATTCTTCATTATTTATGTCATGCAGTATCAATTTGTTAATCTTATCCGTCAGCGTTTCCCTGCTCGTTTTACTGAAATGAACTGCCACATGATAAGTGGTTCTTCCGATTTTCTTTTTGATATACGGACATTGTTCTTTTTCTACTGTCTGATTGTTTATCTGCTCCATAATCCTCTCTTTCCAAACAGAAAAGGTGCATGAAATTTTATCTGTTCCCATGCACCTTACACTGTAATTATATTGTATTTTCGTGTTTCTTCTCTCTGCCCTGCTCTCTTGTCTGTATGTTGGCTTTTCGCTTGGCTTCTGTTTCTCTAAGATTACCCTTGAATACAGACAGTCTTGCAAGTTCAACAGCCGCCTGATTACTGTTTTTCTGTATCTGCTCCTGCTGTTCCAGTACCTCTGCTAACTGCCTATCAATATATGGCTTTGATATTTTCATATTTTCCGGCATGACTTCCTTTACCCTGTCACGATAAACTGTATAATTCTCCAGTTCCGTTTCATGCTTTTTCTTAAAGGCATTTTTTCTCAATCCGCTTAATGCCTGATACTCTTTCATTACCGGCTGATACTGCTTATAATCCTCATAATCAGACAATGCCTGTGTCCATTTCTGATAATGCACACTTAACTTTGAAAGACTGTCCTTACAGCATTCCAGTACTGCTGTCTGTTTTTCTTCAAATACCCGTACATCTTCCCATGTTTCCAGATGGTTTGTGTCTATCAGTTTTGAAAGCTGCTCCATACTTCCCAAATTCCTTTTATCCTTAAATCTCTGCACATAGGGAAAAATCGGTCTTACTTCCATTTCTGACCTCTGTTGCCGCAGAATTTCAAATGCTGCCATAACCTCCGTTTTCGATTCTGATACGGATGGATTGATGGATAGATTATTTTCATTTTCTGCTCTGCCTTTTCTTTCAAAAGTAAATTGGAAAATACCTTTTTTTAGTTCTTCCTTAATTTCCATAATCAATCCATATATCTTCATAATCATGGCATTATATTTCTCGATTGCACGATTGATATTCCCTCTTTCTGTCCGTATTCCTTTCCGTTCCAATGCACTCGCTTTTTCTCCTAAATGAATGGTCGGTATGAGTGGAATCCCCCTGTCTTTATAAGAACGTGGATCAATACGCTCCATGATACCCTGTTTTTCATTTACAGTGTTAATGACTTCCGCAATCGCATTTCTCCATTCTTTTGCCTTGCCTTTCTCATTCCAGTCAATAACATTGATTTTCCGACTTTTATATCCTTTTCCGCTGGCATTAGGTATCCGGTTTCCGTCTGCATCAAGGACATATTCTTTTCTTGATTTCGCTGCCCATGTTCCATCTTCATTCAAAGGTCTGAGAGAAAGAAGTATGTGAATATGCAAATTAGGCTGTCCTTTTTCATTATAGGAACGATGAATACCGTAATCTGCACACATTCCCTTATCCGTAAACTGCTCTTTGATAAACTGTTCCATAGCCTGCTTTGCTGTTACTTCATCCCACTCATTCGGCAGCGAATATTTCAGACTTCTTGCAAGCTGTGCATTTTTCGCCTTTTCATTCTTTTCCACAGAGTTCCAAAGCACTGCCCTGTCCGCAAATTCCGGCGGTGCATTTTCCGGCAAAAGCACACCCTCTGCCACTAAATCTTCTTTTGCTGTCCGGTTATATGTCATACCATAATAATCACTGTAAAGGGATGTCCTGCTGATATAAGCTGACTGCTCTACTGCTGACTGTCCTTTGCTTCGCTGGATTATGACGGTTCTGCTGCTTAATGTACCATTCTTCACTATCCTTTCCTTTCTCCATTTTGTGGTAGTTTGCATCAAAACTTTGTGGACAGATGAAAACACGCTTTTTGTGGTTTCATCTGAACGCAAAGTCCACTAGGGTAGGCGGTGTTTTACCGCCGAAGGGAGTGTAGCTCCCTTATAACAAAAGGCAGAGCCTTTTGTTTAACAAGGTGTTCACACCTTGTTGTCGGATACAAAGTAGCCGACTGCCCTCTGCAAGAGCCTTCGGAGAACGCACAGCACCGCCCATCGGGTGGTGTATCTGTGCGCCCTCAACAAAGTTGAGGGAATCGACTGCAACGCTGTACAGTTCCTATTCTTCTTCGTTTTCGCCCTCTCCTGTTTCCTTATTTATTGCCGTATCCGGCATTTTTTGTTCTGCCCCTGCAAATTCCCTTTCAATCTGTTCCATACAGTTCTTGACCTCTCGCGTCGCAAATGCCACCTGCATAATCCGTCTGGTCTGCTGTTCACTGTATCTCCTCGGCTCAGTAAGAAATGTCTCAAAATTTGCTCCCACAACAATCTTCCTATGATTATCTGCTTTCCTCTGCTCTGCCTTTGCTTTTTTCATCAGCATATCTAACTTGTTTTTCTCCTGCTCCATGCGTTTCCGCTGTGCTTCAATTTTATTTTCTAAATCCATTTCTAATTGCTCCTTTTTTATATTTCTGCCCAAAAAACAAAATGCGGTGCTTGCTCCTGATTGAGTAACACCGCTTGGCTTACTGCCCTTATTCGTTTTGATTTCTGCAATGTACTTCTATCTCCTTTCTGCCCCTGTCGCTGTATATAACAGAAAATATACTTCACAATTTTCTGTTATCATAAATAAAAAGAGCAACTAAGATTTTGCTTCTTAATTGCCCTGTACTACCCTGTTAAATTCTTGTTGAACCGATAGCCGACTCCCCAAACAGTCTGTATGTAGATTGGCTTGCTTGGGTTATCCTCTATCTTCTCCCTTATGTTGCGGATGTGGCTCATGACGATGTTACAATCACCAAAGTATGGCTCTTTCCAGACACGATTGTATATCTGTTCTTTGCTGAATACCCTGCCCATATTCTGTGCCAGCAACAACAGAATTTCAAACTCTGTGTAGGTCAGTTCAATTTCATTATCTTCTCGAACCACAATCCGCTTATGTTCATCAATGTGAAGTCCCTCAAATATCAATTTTGGATTTATATTTGCTACATTCAACTGTGCTTTTATTTCAAAATTATTCAGTACTGTTAAGACTTCATTCAGTACTTCTTCCTCATTTTCTTCAAATGCAAACAATAATAGTTTTGCTATAATCACTCCCCCTGTCATATTATTGATAATACTTATTCATATTTTTTTACAATCTCCTCTGCTTCCAGCTGTGTCATATTTCCTAAATTCACCTGTTCTTCACAGTATGTTGCGATTGCATTTAACAATTCTTCTTTGGTTTCATACGGTCCAAAAACTTTGGTTTCATTGCCTGTTGCAATAGCAACACCTTCTGCTGATTCCATAAAATCTTCCTTATCATCATAAGTTGCTATCTGAATGTCATCGCTACCGCTCACTGTTTTTGAAATCTTTACTCCATTCTTAATTTCCTGCAACACAGCTTCATACTGTGCAATTGTTTCATCAATCATTTCCTGTGTCCAAACAAATTCACCTCTGCCACCAGTCCATGCTTTTTCCCCAAGCATATCCTGCAACTCTTTTCTTTCATTATCCAGCCATTCCTTATATCCTTCGTATGTCCACCATTCTACCTCCTGTGAAGGATATATCTCATTAAATTCTTTTTCATCCAAAAATGTTTTTCCACCATCTGCACTGTAATAAATTTCTCCGTTTTCCTCTTTAGAAAACATATCAATTTCCTGTATACTTGTTAAAACATTATCATCTTCCTCCGCCAGATATGCTGTTTCATTTCCATGTGCTTTGGCAGAAGAAGCAAATACTACCGTAACACCGACAATCATAACCGTTGCTGCTAAAAGCATTACCATACTTGTTTTCTTCATTTTCATAATTGCTGTTATCCTTTCTTCGATTGCATTTTTACTAAAGTTATTGCACAGTGGCATATAACCGCTTTTTTGTTCTTCCATGGCAATCAGTGTACGGGCATACTCTGCTTTAGAATGACTGCCAAACTGATGTATCACTTCTTCGTCACAGGCAAGTTCCAAATCCCTGTTAAACAAAATATACATCACCCATACCAACGGATTGAACCAATGGATACAGCTCACCCCAGTTACAAGCAGCTTCGTGATACTATCACATCTCTTTATATGCACATATTCATGCTCCAGTACATACGCAATTTCGCTTTCCTTTTCCCATTCCGTCTTTTTGGGAAACAGAATTACCGGATGACGAATCCCATAGGAAAGCGGAGTATTTACTCTGTCTGACTGCCGTATTGCAATCTGCCGTTTTCTTCGATGTTTACTAAGCCACTGCGTTATCTGCTCATTTTCTATCGGAAATGACATTCTAAGTTCTCTGTATAATTTCCAGTATGCAATCAAAAAATATCCGCTGCATAAACTTACACCTGCTATCCAAATCAGCCAGCTAAGTGAAACTTTATTTATCACACTTTCGGGAACTTCCATTGTAATAGCATCTGCTTCTACTGCTTTATTTTCCCATGCTCCCATATTGTAGAACATATTTTCTTCCAAGTTATTCTGTATAAACTCTGTTTGGTGCTTCTGTTCCGGTATTAGTGTATAAATACTGCATACAGAGGAGAACTGAAAAGGTATCACCAGTCGGAACATGATAATTCCCCATAAAATCAAAAATGTTTTCTTAGGAAGCCGATTGATAAACAACGCTCTCAATAGCACAACAACAACAATCATCACTCCACCGCTCAGGCTCATTTCCCATAAACTCATACATGATCACCTCATTCCAGCTCATCCACAATCTGTTTCAGTTTTGCAATCTGTTCTGCTGACAGTTTCTTTCTTCCAAGCAGGGCAGCAAATAATTTGTCAACAGAACCATCATATACTTTGTTAATCAGCTCCTGTGTTTCTGCTTCCTGTACTTCCTCTTTTGCTATCAATGCATGACACATAAAATTAGGTTCTGTACGCTCTATTGCTCCTTTCTTCATACACCGCTTAATCAATGTGTAAGTTGTATTTTTATTCCACCCTAATTCCTGCGTTAAGCGGTCTGCAACATATTTTGCCGGAACAACCCCCTCCTTCCACAAAATATCCATTACTTTCAACTCAGAATCAAAAAGTTTCACATTTTCTGCTTGCATTACTATTTCTCCTTTCATAAGACTGTGGTAGTCTATTTCTATCCATAGACTACCACAGTCTTACATATATGTCAAGATATACATTTTAGTTATCATATTCATTTACAGTCTTGCGATAATTTTCTTCTCTTAGAATAATACTTCCCACACCACACAATCCTACACCGGAAACTCTGCTTACATTCATGCACACACTTCTTGCACTGGTCATTATACTGTATCCTGTTCTTGTCATTCAGAAAGAACACCCACAACCGTTTTTCTTTTTTGCCCATCCTAGCCACTGGGATAACCTCCTTCAAAATGTTCAAATTATGTAGCCTTTTTTCGTTTTTTATGCCCTTTAAGCGTATCAAAATGCTTTCAAGACAATTCCCCCCTGTCACTTCATCAGGAACGCCTTAAATCGTCAATTTCCTGCCAGAAAAG